>NZ_JBQVMV010000009.1:0-137101 GCF_052435475.1 Aliihoeflea sp. | reverse complement strand
GGGGAGATTATTCTCGTCGCCGACACCGCTTGATCCCCCCCCTGGCGGGGGAGATGTCCGGCAGGACAGAGGGGGGCAACGTCGAGCGCCAAGCTTCAGGCAGATCAACTCCGCGTGCGCAACTCGCAGCGGCGCCAGAACTTAGCGCCTTCGCTGGCCGGCATGACGTTGAGCCCGCTCACCGGAAACCCGCCATTGCGATAGACCCAGTTGGCGATGTCGCTGGAATGTTCGGGGTCGTGGCGGCGGATGCGCTCCCATTTGCGGACATTGCCGGTGACCTGGGCGCGAAAGACGCTGGCCTTGTGGAAGCCGAACGTGGCGCGCTTGGTGATGCAGACCCGTTCACGCGCGACGTCGGCGAAGATCGCGCAGGCCGAAGCGCACTGGCCGTCGATCACCACCCGCTTGCCGCTGCGGCGAATCTCCTTGGCGGCGGCGAGGAACTTGCGAACGTCGCCCCCCGGATTGTCGCGGATGACGCAGGTATCGCCCCGGCAGGCGCCGAAGACGGATTCGTAGGCGGAACCGCGCGATTGCGCGTGAGAAATGGAACTTGTCGCCAGAAGAGCGACGAAAGTGGCCGCAATCGCCAGTGATAGCTGCATTCAAAGACCCCGAATTGGTCCAACATGTCCCTGCGGCATCATCACGACATGGAGAGCGCGTTTCTCCAATTAACTTTTATCTATTTGAACGAAATGTGATCGGCATCGCTCAATCGGCCATCGTTTCGAGGCTCGCGAAGCCTTCAGGAGCGCTGCCCTCGTCGAACGGCGTCGTCACTTCGACGAAGGTGTCGGGATAAAAGCCGTTGAAGCGCGTCCGCAGCGACAGCGAATAGGCGCCGATATGGCCGATCTCGATCCAGTCGCCAGTATCGACGGTCTCGGGCAGCCAGAACGGCCGCGACAATATGTCGACCGAATCGCAGGTCGCCCCGCACACCTTGAACGGCACGACGTTCTCCGCCTTGCCATTGCGCGAGCGGATCGCCGGGTCGGGAATGAACCGCGCCGGCAGCGTGATCTTGCCGGTCCACGAATCCGACAGCGAGGCCCAGATGCCGTCATTGATGTAGAGCCGCCGGCCCTTGCGCAGCAGAACCCGCACGATCAGCGAGAAGGCGCGCGCGACGATGACGCGGCCGGGTTCGGCGACGAGCGGCACGTCCGAAAATCCCCATTCGTCGATGTCGTTTCGCAGCCGCGACATCAATTGCCCGAGCGAGGGCATGACCGGCTTCTTGCGATTGGGGTCGTGGCCATATTCGGCCGGGAACCCGCCGCCGACATCGAGCCCGGCGATCGGGACGCCGCAGCGATTGCGAACCCAGTCGGCCGATGCCAACGCCCTTTCATAAGTATCCGGGTCCTCGATCTGGCTGCCGACATGGAAGCAGATGCCGACCTTGTAGCCTTGCCGGTGCAGGCGCTGCATCAGTTCCACGGCCGCCGCCGGCCCGGCGCCGAACTTCTTCGACAGCTCATAGGCGGCGCTGCCCTTGGTCTGAATACGCACGAAGACGGTGATCTGGCCGGGGTCGATGTCGAGCGCGCGCACGACGCGCGTCAGCTTGGTGATCTCGTCCTCATGGTCGAGCGAGATGACGCGGATGCCGTAGGTCTCGAGCGCCAGCCTTATGTCGGACTGCGCCTTGACCGGGTGCATGTAGAGCATCTCCGCATTCGGCGCGACGCCGCGCACGGCGGCGAACTCGGCCGGCGATGCCACGTCGAACGCTTCGACCCCGATCTCCGACAGCGCCTTCAGCACCATCGGCTCGCCATTGGTCTTGACCGCATAGGCGGTCTTGCCGGGGAACATGCCCATGAACTGGCGCGCGTCCTCCTTCAGAACGTCCGGCCGGAAGCAGTAGATCGGATCGTCGGGACGAAGGGCGAGCGCGGCCTCGCGCGCATTGGCGAATTTCTGCATGGGAACTCCTGCGAAGTGGCTTCGACCCTAACGCACGAAAGTGACGGTTAGAACCGACATGGCCGGCAAAGCGGTTGATAAGCTGGACCAAGCTTTTCGGGTGGCGGGCAAAGACGGCCGGGCGTAGGAGCGGTTCGAAAGGATTTCCGCAATGGCCACCGCCGCTCTTCCCGCCCCCGCCTACATGTCCGCGCGCGACTGGAGCATGCTCGTCCTGCTCGGCCTCTTGTGGGGCGGGTCGTTCTTCTTTGCGCGCGTCGCGGTGCTGGAAATCGACCCGCTGGTGCTGGTGCTCCTGCGCGTCGCGATCGCCGCGGCGGCGCTGCACGTCTATCTCGCCGCGCGCGGGCCGTCCTTTGCGGCAGCCCTGCCGATGGCGGGCGCCTTCTTCGGCCTTGCCATGCTGAACAACGTCATTCCCTTTTCGCTGATGTTTCTCGGCCAGACGGAACTTGGCGCCGGCCTCGCCTCCGTGCTCAACGCGACGACGCCGTTCTGGACCGTCATGCTCGCCAACGCCTTCACCGACGACGAGAAGCTGACGGGCCGCAAGCTCGCAGGGATCGGCCTCGGCATCGCGGGAACGGCGGTGATGATCGGGCCTGGCCTGTTCGCAGGTCTCGGCGGCCCGGTCTGGGCGAAATTCGCCCTCGTCGGCACCGCGATGTCCTATGGCTGCGCCGCGATCTTCGCGCGGAGGTTCCGCGCCCTGCCTCCGCCCATCGTCGCGACGGGACAGTTGACGGCATCGACCATCATCATGGTTCCGGTCATCATGTCGACGGGTGGCCTTGGCATGCTCGCCGACGCGTCGCCGCAAGCGTGGGCATCGGTCGTCGCCCTGGCGCTCGTCTCGACCGCGATCGCCTATATCCTGTTCTTTTCGCTGATCGCATCCGCCGGCGCGACCAACGCCTCGCTGGTGACCCTCATCGTGCCGGTCTTCGCCATCCTCCTCGGCGCGATGTTCCTCGCCGAACGTCTGGCGCTCTTCGAACTTGCGGGCATGGCGCTGATCGGCTCGGGCCTCGTCGTCATCGATGGGCGCCTGCTGCGGCGAAGGTGAACCGAAACGACACGATTTCGACGCAAGGGCGTCTCATTTATGAACAGGGCGTTAATCGCGGATTTTCCAACGAATTGAACGGCATCGCGGAGCCCGAAGGTCGTATTTTCTACAAGCGTGTCGCATTGCAGCAATATTTCCTCTTGCTTGAACACGGAACTCGCCTAGATTCCGTTCTCGCGAAGTCTGTAGAGGAGGCACCGCTTATGGGACTGGCCCGGCCTATCAACGCATTTATGATTTGTGCTGCGTTTGCGTTCATCGGCGCCTTGGTCATGGGGATCGTCGTCTAGGACGAACTCCTAAAAAGACCGATCAGACGAGAAGGAAAGGCCGGGTTCGCCCGGCCTTTCTGCATTTTCAGGCCGCGATGCTCGCCTCTTCCGCGCGCGGGCGGATACCGATCAGATGGCAGATCGCGAAGACGAGGTCGGCGCGGTTCATCGTGTAGAAGTGGAAATCGTCCACGCCGCGCTCGATCAGGTCGAGCACCTGCTCGGCCGCGACCGCCGAGGCGATCAGCGCATGGGTCTGCGGATCGTTCTCGAGGCCGGCGAACCGGTCGGCGAGCCAGGCGGGCACATGCGCGCCGCAGCGGCCGGCAAAGCCCGCGACCTGCGCGAAATTGTGGATCGGCAGGATGCCGGGAACGATCGGGATGTAGATGCCCGCCCGCCGCACGCGCTCGACATAGCGCTCATAGACGTCGTTATCGAAGAAGAACTGGGTGATGGCGCGGGTGGCGCCGGCATCGACCTTGCGCTTCAGGACGTCGATATCGGTGGCGAAATCGGCGCTTTCGGGGTGCTTTTCGGGATAGGCGGAAACGGAGACGTCGAACTCGCCGATGCGGCGAAGCGCGGCGACGAGCTCGGCGGTGGTCTGGTAGCCGTCCGGATGCGGACGGTATGCCGCGCCGACGCCCTCAGCCGGATCGCCGCGCAGCGCGACGAAGCGGCGCACGCCGAGCTCGGCGAATTCGCGGATCACCGCGTCGACCTCGTCTCGGCTGGCATCGACGCAGGTCAGATGCGCGGCCGGCGCAAGGGCGCTTTCCTTCGAGAGACGCGCCAGAGCGCGGGTCGTGCGCTCCTTGGTCGAACCGCCGGCGCCGTAGGTCACCGAGACGAAGTTCGGAGCAAGCGGCTCGAGCCGCGCGATCGTCTCCCACAGCCGCGCTTCCATGACATCGTTCTTCGGTGGGAAGAACTCGAAGGAAACGTCGATGCGGCTGCCGAGGTCGGAGCGGCGGGAAAACTGGATGTCCTTCATCAGACGAGCGCCTTTTGCGATGCGGATTGGAAGGGAGAGGCGATTTCGATGCGCGGATCGCGCGCGATCCAGATCCTGACGGTCAGGCGCTGGTCGCCACCGTCGCCATGCGGGACGGTTTCGCTGGCTTCGAGGTTGAGCACGGCTTCGCCGAGCCAGTCGGATATCTGGGCGTCCGAGATGCCGAGACGGACATGGGCATGGTCTTCGCGCAGGAAATCCAGCGCATGCGGCGCAAAATCGACGATCGCCAGCCGGCCGGCGGGGCGCAGAAGCCGCGCCGCCTCGCGCAAGGCAAGCGCCGGCTCTTCGAGATAGTGCAGCACCTGGTGCATGGCGATCAGGTCGAAACTGTCGCGCTCGACCGGCGGGGCGTAGAGATCGCCGAGGCGTACCTGCGCCTGGGTGATCCCGGCCTTGTCGAGATTGGCGCGTGCGACCGAGAGCATCTCGCGCGAAAGATCGACGCCGGTGGCGCGGCGGTAGAGCGGCGCGAAGAGCTCCAGCATGCGGCCGGTGCCGGTGCCGAGGTCGAGCATGGACTGGAACGGCTTCTTGCCGATGAGGCGCGACAGCGCGGCCTCGACGGCCTTGTCCGGCGCGTGGAGCGAACGCAGGCGATCCCATTCGGCCGCATTGGCGCTGAAATAGTCGCTCGCGCGCGCCTGCCGGCGCTGCTTGACGGCGTCGAGCCGCTCCTGGTCGCGCTCGATGGTCGGATCAGCGGCGTCGAGCCGGGCGATCATCGCGGAGAGAAAATCGCGCACCCAGTCGCTGTCCGACAGGCCGAAATAGGCCCACGAGCCTTCCTGGTAGCGCACGATCAGGTCGGATTCGAGCAGGAGCTTCAGATGGCGCGAGACGCGGGGCTGCGACTGGCCGAGGATTTCGGTGAGGTCCGACACCGTCAGATCGCCGCGCGAAAGCAGGACGAGGATGCGCATGCGGCTGGATTCAGCCGCAGCCTTCAAGCTATCAACGAGCGAGGCCAGATTGATGGCAGGCGTGGACGGGGAGGTAATCATCGACGGCTCCGACAAAGACATAAAGATATGTTTATGTATTTTTGACCACTTGGCAAGGGCACCGGGGAGGCTTTTTGCATGAGCGAGATGCGCGAGGGCGAGGAAGCCCTGCCCTTCGACCCCGCCAAACTGGCCGGCGACGGCCATATCGTCTTCATCGGGCGGATCGCTTCACTTTGGAACAACCGGGCGGAATGCCCGAAGAACATGGCCGCTGCCCGGCAGACGGGACTCCCGGCGCAGGCGGTCGTCGATGAAGACTACCGTCGTGGTCTTTTAGGTTTGGAGAGCGCGAGCCACGTCATCCTCCTGACCTGGCTCGCCGACGCGGGACGCAATCTCATCCGCCAGCGCCCGCGCCATCGACCGGAAGCCACCGGCACCTTCGCCCTGCGCTCGCCAGTACGGCCGAACCCGATCGGCGTCCATGTGGTGCGGCTGCTCGGCGTCGAAGCGGCGGAAGGCATCCTCGACCTCGAAGCGATCGACGTTATCCACGGCACGCCGCTTCTCGACATCAAGCCCTATTTCGCCTCGACCGATGCGGTGCCCAAGGCCGTGGTCGCGAAGAGGGACGGCGCATGAAGCCCTCGACGGGCCGCCAGAAGGCATTGGCGAAGGCGCTGACCGCGCTCATTCCGCTGGCGCCCTACTCCGATGCCGAGGCGATCCGCGAGGCCGCAGGCCAGCGCAAGCTGCGCGACCTGCCGCCCTCCATCGCCATCTGGATCGCCACCGTGACCCATGTCCGCCACGAGCACAGCGACTACGACGCGTTGCTCGACGAAGGCTACGACCGAGATTCGGCCCGCCATTTCGTCATCGACCAGATGAACGCGGTGCTGACGAATTGGCGGGCGACGCGGTTGGTGGAAGTGGATGAGGATGAAGGGGAGTAAGGGAGTAAGGGAGTAAGGGAGTAAGGGAGTAAGGGAGTAAGGGAGTAAGGGAGTAAGGGAGAGGATCGCGTCATATCGACGAAGGTCAAGCAGATTTCTTCACCTACTCCCCTACTCACCTATTACCCTACTCCCCTACTCCCCTATTCCCTCACCTATAAACCCACTGCTCCGGCACCCGCACCGACACCGCCTCGCCCGTCTCGATGACGCCCGGTTTCTCGATCCAGGCGACGAGGCCGCGCAGGCGGCGGCCGTGTTTCGGGAAGGCCAGTTCGCCGGCCTTGAGGTCCGCCATCTGCGCGCGTTCGGCGACAGAGCGGCCGGCAAGACGGCACGGGACGTTCTGGCCGTCGACCTTCAACGTCACGCCGCCCTTGAAAAACAGCATCGTGCCCGACGGCAGCATGGACAGGCGCGGGACGCCGTCGAGGACGAGATTGGCGCCGATCCATTCGGGCGCGATGCGCTCGATGCCCATGCCATTGGCGATGGAGGCAAGTTCGTCGCTGGCGACGATGGACAGTTGTCGCTCGTTGCGCATTTCGGTGCCGCGCGCATACCACGGCTCGCGCCCGCCGGAACGGCGCGTCTCGCCATAGTGGAAATCGCCGACCACTCCGCGAAAATCGAGCGCGAGACTGTCGACGCGCTGCGTGACGAAATCCTGCCCCGGAGCCTTCAGGACCGCCGAGACCGTTCCGAGAAGCTTTCGTGCGGGATGGATTTCGGGTTCGTCGTCGCGGCACTCGAACAATTCGGCCATGCTGTCTGTCTCCGGCTGGAAAACGGCTAGGTGGCTGAGATCGTCCGTGAAATCCAGTGAATTGCAGCGATGACCGCATTCACGGCCGTGATGCGTCACATCATGCGAAGCAGCACGCCGCCGATCGAATAGCCCGCACCGAAGGCGCACAAAAGGCCGAAATCGCCCGGCTCCATGTCGCGGTGGTTCTGTTCGAGCGCGATGATCGCGCCCGCGGCGGCCGTATTGCCGAGATCCTCCAGCACCATCGGCGCGCGATCGTGGCCGACATCGTGGCCAAAGGAGAGCTTCAGGATCATCGCGTTCATGCGCGCATTGGCCTGATGCAGCCAGAAGCGGCGGATGTCCTGTGGCACGTGGCCGTGCTCCTTCAGGAAGTCGACGATGAACCGATGGCCGGCGACGGTCACTTCCTTGAAGACCTTGTTGCCGACCTGCTTGATCATGTTGCCTTCCATCGGGACGGCGGAAGGATCTTCGAGCCCGGCCCGATTGAGGAAGCCGAAATTGGTGCGGATATTGTTGGAGAACTGCGTCCAGCTTCGCGTGTCGACGATCTCGAAACGGCCGCGACGCTCCTCCGGCCCGTCGACGCCTTCGAGCAGCATCGCGGTCGAGGCGTCGCCGAAGATGAAATGGGTCTGCCGGTCGCGGAAATTCAAATGGCCGGTGATGATCTCGGGCGTGACGACGAGAACGCGCCGCTGCGCGCCCGTGCGGACGAGGTTGAACGCGACGTGGAGGCCGGCAGCGGCAGACGAACAGCCAAGGCTCATGTCGAAGGCCGCGCCCGACGTTCCCAGTTCCTTCTGGATTTCGATCGCCTGCGCAGGATAGGGCCGCTGCTGGTGCGAGGCAGCGCAGATCACCATGTCGATCTCGGCCGGGTCGATGCCGGCGTCGGCGATCGCCTTGCGGCCCGCCTTCGCGCCGAACTCGGCCATCACGGACAGCGAATCGTCGTGGCGCTCGGCGATGCGCGGCGTCATTCGGTGCGGGTCGAGAATGCCGTCGCGCGTGTGGACGTGACGGTTCTTGACGCCCGAGGCATAGACGATGAACTCGCTGTCGGATTTGGCCAGCGGCGCCTCGCCGCGCGCCGCGCGTCTCGGGTTTTCCAGGTCGACCCAGGCGTTGAAGCTTTCGACCAGTTCGTCGTTGCTGATGGACTCGGCCGGAATCTCGGTTCCGATGCCGCTGATGATGACGCGTTTCATGCTCGCTCGTTTGCCGGTACTAGGGCCACAGCACATGGCCAGACTAAGCCGCACGCCTCTTCCCCCGCCGGCCGATCATGCAAGGTCGCGCAAGCAACCTTTATGCCCGATTAAGGCAAACAGGATTTTGGTCAAAGCGTATCGAACAATCGCAGATGCGACAGCAAAACGCGACTTTCTCCACAGATTGCGAAGTCTTCAGCTTCGCCTGACGGCTTTCACGAGGCTGCCGGAGACGTCATCCATCGTGTAGGGCTTTTGCAGGATCGTGTTGCCGTGCCAGGCTTCGGGCAGGCCGGCCTGTCCGTAGCCGGTGGCGAAGATGATCGGAATGCCCTTGGTCGCCAGTTCCTCGGCCACCGGAAAGACCAGTTCCCCGGCGACGTTGACGTCGAGGATCGCGACATCGGCCTGAAGCGCGTCGGCGAGCATTTCGCGCGCCCTGGCGACCCGCATTGCCGGGCCGACGATGATGCAGCCGAGATCGATCAGCATGTCCTCCAGATTGAGCGCGACGAGAGCTTCGTCCTCGACGACGAAGACGCTCAACCCCTGCAATTCGCTCGAAAGGTCAGTCGACATGCTTGATCCTGCCATAGGATGAGTAAGGAATAGTCAACATGCAGGCAAAGCCGTGCGGTTCGTAGCGCGTCTCGAAGGCGCCGTTGAGTTCGCCGCGCATGACGAGGCTCATCATCCGCGAACCAAAGCCGCTGCGCGAGGGCGCGGTGACGACAGGACCGCCGCTTTCGATCCAGTCGACCCGCAATTCCCCATCAGTCTCGTCGACTCGCCAGGAGAGATCGAGCCGCCCCTCCTCGCCGCTCAACGCGCCGTATTTTGCCGCGTTGGTCGACAGTTCGTGCAGCACCATGGCGACAGCGATGGTCGCCTTCGGGTTGAGCACCACGGCAGGTCCGGACGCCGCGATGCGCGTGCCGTCATAATGACTGAGTTCGTGACAGACGAGCGACGCCATCTGGGTCGAATCCCACGCCGTCTGGGACAGTAGATTATGGGCTTTCGACAGCGCCACGAGCCGGCCTTCGAAATCCTTGCGCGCTGTTGCAAGGTCGGGAGCCGCGCGCAGCGTCTGCGCGGCAATCGATTGCACGGTGGCCAGCGTGTTCTTCACCCGGTGGTTCAGTTCATCGAGAAGAAGCCTTTGATGCTTCAGCGTCTTTACCGCCTCGGTGCGATCCATTCCCTGGACGAAGACGCCGGTGATCTCGCCATCGAGATTGCGCACCGCATCGTAGGAAAAATCGAGGTAGCGCTCCTGCAATTCTCCCGCCGATGACTGGAGCAGCACGCGGGTTCCCTCGCCGCCCCGCGTCTCGCCGGTCGAATAGACGTGGTCGAGCATCTCCATGAAGCCCTGACCGGCCACCTCGGGCAGCGCCTCTGAGACCGCCTTGCCGATGACCTGCCTGCCGCCGATCAGCCGCGTGTAGGAATCGTTGGCGAACGTAAAGACATGGTCCGCCCCCACCAGCACGGCGATGAAGCCAGGAGCCTGCTCGAACATGCGACGGAACTCGGCGCTTTCTGCCAGAAGGCTGCGATGCGCACTTTCCGCCTCGCGCGCACGTTCCACGAGCTGCGTCTCGGGCGAATAGCTGCGGTAGGGCAGCGAGGCAGCTTCGCGCAGACGCACCACGTCGGTCACGTCGACGGTGTTCTGCAGGAGATAGGCGATCGTCCCGTCATCATCCGTCAGGGGGATGTGAACCGCGGTCCAGTAGCGCTTTTCCATGCCGCCGCCTTGCGAGGCAGGGCGCGGAATATCGTACGGGATATAGGCGATCGTGTCGGTCTCGCCGGTCGCGAAGACACGTTCGAAGGAGGCACGCAGCGCATGTCCGCTCTCGCCCTCATTGGGAAAGACGTCGAAGAGCGACAGGCCTTCGACCTCCTCCAGCGAGCGCATCACGGCCCTTTCGTAGGCCGGATTGACAGCGACATAGCGATACTGCCTGTCGATGATCATGTAAGGGCTGGTGAGCCGGTGGAAGAGTTGCTTGAAATCGATGTTCGGCATGTTTTCTGAACGACGCTCTGCGCCGCCAGCCCCTGACCCTCATTAAGCCCGGAAACTCTTCTGCCGCCAAAAGGTTCCGGCCGCCATAACAATTGTTGGCGGCCGGAACGCAATCGTGAGCTCAGCGCGTCAGTCGCTTGTAGGTCATGCGATGCGGGTTGAGGGCATCCGGTCCGAGCCGTCGCACCTTGTCCTTCTCGTATTCCTCGAAATTGCCTTCGAACCACTCCACATGGCTGTCGCCTTCGAAGGCCAGGATGTGCGTGGCGAGCCGATCGAGGAACATGCGATCGTGGCTGATGACCACGGCGCAGCCGGCGAAGTTTTCCAGCGCGTCCTCGAGCGCGGCCAGCGTCTCGGTGTCGAGATCGTTGGTCGGTTCGTCGAGCAGCAGGACGTTGCCGCCGGTCTTCAGCATCTTGGCCAGATGCACGCGATTGCGCTGGCCGCCCGACAGATTGCCGACCTTCTGCTGCTGGTCGCCGCCGCGGAAATTGAACGACGAGCAATAGGCGCGTGTGTTGGCCTCGTGCTTGCCGAGCTTCACCACCTCGGCGCCGCCGGAAATCTCTTCCCAGACGGTCTTGGTGGGGTCCAGCGCGTCGCGGCTCTGGTCGACATAGCCGAGCTTCACCGTCTCGCCGACGCGGATCGTGCCGTCATCGGGCGTTTCCTGACCGGTGATCATCTTGAACAGCGTCGTCTTGCCGGCGCCGTTCGGGCCGATGATGCCGACGATGCCGCCCGGCGGCAGGCGGAATTCGAGCCCCTCGATCAGGAGCTTGTCGCCGAACCCCTTGCTGAGCTTGTCGACCTCGATGACGACATTGCCCAAGCGCTCGCCATGCGGGATGACGATCTGCGTGTCGGACGGACGGCGGCTATCGGCTGCCTCGAGGAGGTTTTCGAACGCCTGGATACGCGCCTTCGACTTGGTCTGGCGCGCCTTGGGGCTCGACTGAATCCATTCGCGCTCGCGGCTGATCGCACGCTGGCGCGCATCGTCCTCGCGGCCCTCCTGCTTCATGCGCTTGGCCTTGGCTTCCAGATAGGCGGTGTAGTTGCCTTCGTAGGGAATGCCCTTGCCGCGGTCGAGCTCGAGAATCCAGCCGGTGACGTTGTCGAGGAAGTAGCGATCGTGGGTGATCAGCATGACGGCGCCCTTATAGGCGCGCAGATGCTTTTCGAGCCATGCGGTCGTCTCGGCGTCGAGATGGTTGGTCGGCTCGTCGAGGAGGAGAAGGTCGGGCTCGGACAGGAGCAGCTTGCACAGCGCCACGCGGCGGCGCTCGCCGCCGGACAGATTGGTGACGTTGGCCTCCTTGGGCGGGCAGCCCAAAGCCTCCATCGCCATCTCGACCTGCTGTTCGAGATCCCACAGGTTGAGGCGATCCATGTCATCCTGGAGCTTGGCCGCCTCGTCGGCCGTCTCGTCGGAATATTCCATCATCAGCTCGTTGTAGCGATTGATGATAGCCGTCTTCTTGGCAACGCCATCCATGACGTTCTCGAAGACCGTCTTGGAATTGTCGAGTTCCGGCTCCTGCGCGAGGTAGCCGACGGTGGCGCCCTCGGCGAGCCAGGCTTCGCCCGACCAGTCCTTGTCGAGCCCGGCCATGATCTTGAGCACGGTCGACTTGCCGGCGCCGTTCGGGCCCAGAATGCCGATCTTGGCATCGGGGTAGAACGACAGATGGAGGTTTTCGAGCACCTTCTTGGCGCCATAGGCCTTGGTCAGGCCGGACATGTGATAGATAAACTGGCGTGCCATGGCGCGCTTCGAACTCCGTTCTTCGGGGTCGGGGGAATTTCGTTGCGCCGTATGTAGGTGAAACACGCGCCGGGAGCAATGCGGGCGATGGCCTGCCCGCAGTTTCAGATGCCCGCCTAATTCACTCGGGCTTGTAGATGCCTTCGTCCAGCGCCCAGATCGACATGCGCTTCACCCGCCTGCGGCTGGTAGCGCGATGCGCAGATTGGGCTTTGCGGTCTCGCTCCCGCGTTCATCGCCCCACCCGCCCTTTCCATCCGCACCATGATCGGTTAGAGGGAGCGCCCTTCCCACACCCGCCCGGATCGCGCGTCTTGCGCCGGGGCGGCGCATTTCATGATGAGACCCCATGTCCACCACCGCCTGCGGCATCGATTTCGGCACCACCAACTCGACCGTGGGCCTGTGCAAGCGCGGGGCAGAGCCGCGGCTGATCCCGCTCGAGGGCCATCACCTGACGATCCCGTCGGCCCTGTTCTTCAGCCTGGAGGACGGCGGCACCTATTTCGGCCGCGCGGCTGTACTCGAGTACATGGACGGTGCGGAAGGCCGCTTTATGCGGGCGCTGAAGTCGATCCTCGGCACCTCGCTGATGAAGGAGACGACGCAGGTCGGGCGCAATCGCATGACCTTCGAGGGACTGATCGGTCGTTATCTGCGCCATCTGCGCGAGGGGATCGAAGGACAGGAAGGCGGCGTGCCGGAAGCCGTCGTGCTCGGCCGTCCCGTCCGCTTTATCGACGAGGACGACGCGGCGGATGCGCAGGCGCAGGACCAACTCGAGGCGGCGGCGCGCGCCGAAGGCTTTGCGCATATCGAATTCCAGTTCGAGCCGGTCGCCGCCGCGCTCCACTACGAGCGGCTGATCAATGGCGAGGAACTGGCGCTGGTGGTCGACATCGGCGGCGGCACGTCGGATTTTTCCGTGCTGCGCCTGTCCCCCGAGCGCGCCCGCGATCTCGACCGGTCAAGCGACATATTGAGCACGGCGGGCGTCCATGTCGGCGGCACGGATTTCGACCGGCACCTGAACATCGCCAAGGCGATGCCGCATTTCGGGCTGGGCTCCGGCACCAAGGACGGCAAGCGCCAGTTGCCGGTCTGGTACTTCAAAGACATGGCGACCTGGCACCGCATCAACACGCTCTACACGCCGAAGAACGCGCGCGACGTACAGGCGCTGACGCGCGAGGCAGCGGAGCCGGAAAAGCTCGATCGCTATGCGCATCTCCTCAAGCACCGCTCCGGCCATCGGCTGGCGGCGGAGGTGGAAAAGGCCAAGATCGCGCTGACCGAGGAAGACGCGACACGCATCGCGCTCACCGAATCCGGCCTCAGCCTCGACATCGCGGTGAGCCGCGCCGAATTCGACGAGGCGACGGCCGAGCTCGTCTCGCACATCAGCGCGTCGATCGAGGACGCGCTGGCGAAGGCCGGTGTCGGTGCCGGAGACATTTCCACCGTCATCCTGACCGGCGGCGGCGCGCTGGTGCCGGCCGTGCGCGCAGCGGCGGAGAGCCGCCTGCCCGGCGCGCGCTTCACCGCCGCCGACCAGTTTGGCGCCGTCGGCCTAGGGCTTGCGATCGACGCCGCGCGCCGGTTCGGCTGACGATCAAACTCTCGCCACGGTCGTCGCGCAGGGGAAGTGGATGCGGGGACACGAAGTGAATCGACCATCCATCACCCTTTGCGCGCTGGTCGCCACGGCCGTGCTGGCATCCGCCTGCCAGTCCGGCGACGTCGCGGGCGCGGGCACCGACATGGCTGCCGCGCCGGTCTTCATCGGCCCGATGCAATGCACCACGCGCCTGCCCTCCGGTCCCCCGCCAAAACCGGAGCGGCTGTCCGCCTTCGGCACGGCGACGGCATGGAATGTCGGCAAGAATGTCGGCCGCGGTGCGATCACGAGTGCGGGCACCATGGTCGCCGGACCTGTCGGCGGCGCGGTGGCGGGCACGGTCGCGGCGCGTGCGCTGCCGTCCGAATTCGACATCCGCGGCACATGGCAGGCGACCGACGGCGCGCCCGATTGCGGCTGCACGCTGACGATCCAGACGCAATCGAGCTGGACCGGCGCCAACCCCGAGCGCGGCACCGCGCAGTCCTCCGGCTGCCGCAACTCGGCGCTCGCCAACGCCAATGACTGGCGGCTCGACGAGACGATGACCGGTCTCGAGGCCGAGTTCCTGCTCTATGCCATGAACGGCAACCGCATCGCGGTCCTGAAGCGCGACGGGCCCGACTACTATTCCGGCCAACTCGCCAACGGCACGCCGGTCACGCTCTGGCGCCAACGATAATTTCTGGACCATCGCACCCCGAGGACGTAGAGCGGGCGACCAGATGCGAGGCCTGACATGATCCCTTGGGTGGAACTCGATTCCGCGGAAGCACCGGGCGGGAAAGAACGCTTGCGCTTGAAGCAGCGCGGCACCGAATTCTCCATCATGCTCGGCGCCAACGAACTCATGAACAGCCGCCTCTCCGGCTCTGAGGAGGCGTTGGCGACGCTGACGCAGGAGCGTCTCGCCGATGTCGCGCGGCCGTCGATCCTGATCGGCGGGCTCGGCATGGGCTTTACCCTGCGCGCCGCGCTCGCGGTTTCTCCAAAGGATGCCCGGATCGACGTGGTCGAACTCGTTCCGTCCGTCGTGCGCTGGGCGCGCGGTCCGATGGCCGAACTCCATGCCGGCAGCCTCGACGACCCGCGCGTGACCATCGTCGAGAGCGACGTCGCGAAAATCATCGCCAGGGCAAATGCCGCGTATGATGCAATCCTGCTCGACGTCGACAACGGCCCCAAAGGACTGACCGTCGAGGCCAACGACGCGCTGTATTCCCATCGGGGCCTCGCCGCAGCACGCGCGGCGCTGAAGCCAAACGGCATCCTCGCCGTCTGGTCGCAGGGGCCGGATGCTCGCTTTGCCGCGCGGCTGCGCCAGTCCGGCTTCGAGGTCGAGGAAATGCGCGTGCGCGCCAGCCGCTCCAAGCGCGGCGCACGCCACATCATCTGGCTGGCGAAAACGCCGGCCTGACCCCTCATTTCTGCATGGTGCGCCTGCGTCTTGGCGCATTGTCGCCGCACGCCCCGGCCTTTAGCCTTTGTGCGTGCGTCGGGAGGAGCCGCACCCCGCATTTCTTTTCAGGTGAACGCTCCCATGCACGACGCTTCCGCGACCATCGCCGCGCCCGCCGACATTCCCGCCGGCAAACTGGTCGCCACCAACGTTCCGATGACGATCCTCGCGCTCGCCATGGGCGGCTTTGCCATCGGCACGACCGAATTCGCCGCGATGAGCCTCCTGCCCTATTTCGCCGCCGGGCTTGGCGTCTCCGAACCGATGGCCGCGCACGCGATCAGCGCCTATGCGCTCGGCGTCGTCGTCGGCGCGCCGATCATCGCGGTCCTTTCGGCGCGGCTGTCGCGCAAGTTCCTGCTGATCGCGCTGATGGCGGTGTTCGGCATCGCCAACTGCCTCAGCGCGATCTCGCCCTCCTATGGCTGGCTGATCGGCTTCCGCTTCCTGAGCGGCCTGCCGCACGGCGCCTATTTCGGCGTCGCGGCCCTTCTGGCCGCCTCGCTCGTGCCGCGAACCAAGCGGGCGCAGGCCGTCTCGTCCATCATGCTCGGCCTGACGGTCGCCATGATCTTCGGCGTCGCGCTCGCGACCTTCATAGGGCAGCACGCCGGCTGGCGCTGGGGCTTCGCGTTGCCGGGCCTTCTGGCGCTCGCGACGATGGCGATGATCGCCACCTTCGCGCCCACTGACCGCGGCGATGCCGCGGCGAGCCCGATGCGCGAACTTTCCGCCCTGAAGAACAAGCAGGTCTGGCTGACGCTCGCCACAGGTGCGGTGGGTTTCGGAGGCTTCTTCGCGGTCTATTCCTTCACCGCCTCGACGCTGCTCGACGTCACTCGCGTCGACGCCTGGGTGGTGCCTGTCGTCATCGCCATCTACGGCGTCGGCATGACGCTCGGCACCATTGCCGCAGGGCGTGCCGCCGACCGCAATTCGATGGCGACGCCGGTCTGGTTCATGCTGGCGAGCGCGGTATCGCTGACACTCTTTCCGTTCGCCGCCGGCAATGTCTGGACGATTAGCGCGGTGATCCTGCTGATCGGCTTCTTCGGCAGTCTCGGTGCGGTCCTTCAAACGCGACTGATGGACGTGGCGCAGGAGGCGCAGACGCTCGCCGCAGCGCTCAATCACAGCGCCTTCAACGCCGCCAACGCGCTCGGGCCGCTTCTTGCCGGCATCGTCATCACCATGGGCTACGGCTTCCCGTCGGCTGGCTTCGTGGGAACGGTGCTCGCACTGCTCGGCCTCGGCATCTGGCTCTACGCCTGGCACGATGCGCGGCGCGCGGGGTGATCGGCCGCTGAACGGCTGGTGAACGCACGCTTCAGCCTGCGTTCGGGTCCCATGGACGAATATCCAAACGTCCAAACGAAGTCCCGCCGGGACCGGACCCGAACAACAGGAGCCCTCGCCATGAACGCCAAGCTTGTCCTCGTCGCCGCCCTTGCAGCCCTGATGGGCGCCTCGTCCATGCCTGCTTCCGCCAACTCCATCTGGATCGACCAGTACGGCGCCCGCAACGAGGCCGGCGGTTCCCAGCAGGGCGCGCGCAACAACACCGGCATCTATCAGGAAGGCCGCCGCAACAGCGCCGCCGGCTACCAGAACGGCTGGCGCAACACCGTCGCGATCGGCCAGAATGGCTGGCGCAACCGCACCGTCGTCGAGCAGCGCGGCAATCGCAATTCTGGCGGCGTCGGTCAGTTCGGCTCGGGCCATAACGCCGTCGTCATCCAGGACGGGCGCGGCAACATCTCGGCAGGCGTCCAGGTCGGCCGCAACTGCGACGCCTCGACCCAGCAGACCGGCTCCGGCAACGTCGCGGCCTTCGTCCAGACCTGCCGCTGATCGCACGAGGGGCGGCCCGACCGGCCGCCCCCGTCTTCCCGAAAAGAAAGGCAACTGCGATGACCCTCAATGCAAGATCCGGCCTTTCCCGCACGGCCGCTCCACTCGCCGTCCTCGGCTCCGCCGTTCTCATGGCCTGCACGGTGGGTGCAACGGGCGCCAGCCAGCCTGCCGCGACAACTTCCTCGCCGGTTTGCGAGATCGTCACCAAAAGCGCGGGCGGCATGACCATCATCGAGGGTGTTGTGACGAGCCCGAGCGCGCTGACCGGCTCCTACACACTGCGCGTCAGCGGCAGCGGCACCAACATCCGCCAGGGCGGTGAATTCGCGGCAGTGGCCGGCGAGAAGACCGTGCTCGGCCAGGTCTCGCTTGGCGGCAATGCGCGGGCCTACGAGATCGACCTGAAAGTGGAAGTCGGCGGCAGGACCATTCCCTGCAACACCCGCGCCTGACCCCCTTTCGGCACCATTTCGACTGCGCGCCCCGGTCCTGCCGGGGCGCTTTCGTTCGTACGGGCGGCAGCGATGAACGGCCTGTGAATGGGTCATTCGCGGTCGGTTCAGCCGACGCGCATCATGATCGCGTCAGCATCAAGCCTCGCTTCGCACACCGAAGGAAAACCAGCATGACCCGTTTCGCCGCCGCTGCCCTCGCCCTTGCCATCGCCCTGCCGGTCACAGCGGTTCCAGCGTCCGCGAACGGCCAGTTCTCGATCCACGTCGCTCCCACCAACCGCGACGAAGACCGGGCGATGCGCACGGGCCTCGCGCTCTACCAGATGTACCGCGACGTTCGCGGCGGCGCGTCGATCATCCAGAAGGGCCGCGACAACTCGGCCGGCGTGGCGCAGAACGGGCGCGGCAATCTCGGCGTCGTCAGCCAGCGCGGCAGCGGCCACAACGGCACGATCACCCAGACCGGCAACGACAACCGCTACGGCCTGTTTCAGTTCGGGCGCGGCACCAGCGGCCAGGTCGTTCAGAACGGCAATGGCCGCACCGGCGCCACCTTCCAGTGGGGCTGGTAAGCCTCAGGCCTGCGCGAGTTGGCTGCGGTGCGCCCAACCGGTCATCCGCATCTCGATCCACGCCATGACGGCGTACATCGCGATGCCCTCGACGGCGAGCATTATGAGGCCCGCCCAGACGAGCGGCACGTTGAACTGCGACTGGGCGGCGAGCATCATGTGCCCAAGGCCCGAATTCGCCGCCACGGTCTCGGCGATCACCGAGCCGACGAAGGCGAGCGTGATCGCGATCTTCAGGGAGCCGAAGAAATAAGGCATCGAGCGCGGGATGCCGACCTTCAGCATGATGTCCATCTTCTTGGCGCCCAGCGCGCGCAGCACGTCCTCCATCTCCGGCTCGATGGTTGCAAGGCCGGTCGCGACGTTGACCACGATCGGGAAGAACGCGATCAGGAACGCCGTCAACACGGCCGGGACCGTGCCGATGCCGAACCAGATGACGAGGATCGGCACCACCGCGACCTTGGGGATGGCGTTGAAGCCGATCATCAAGGGGTAGAGCCCGGCATAGATGAAGCGCGACCAGCCGATGGCGATGCCGAGCCCGAGGCCGAACACCACGGCGAGAATGAAGCCGACGGTGGTCGTGTAAAGCGTCTGCAGCGAGTTTTTCCAGATCGCCGGCCAGAACTGGACGATGGCTTCCAATATGCGCGTCGGCGCCGGCAGGATGAACTGCGGGATCGCGAAGGCGCGCACGACAAGTTCCCAGACGATGAAAAGGCCGGCGGTGTAGAGCCAGGGGGCAAGCTTGATCCAGTTGATCTTCGAGGTGCTCATGCCGCGTTCCTCGGCTTGCATGCGAGAGAGGTCTGCGCGCGGGAACCCCCACCCTGTATCCCTCCCCACAAGGGGGAGGGAGGCGTCATCGCCGAGACACCCATTTCAGCGTGGCTCCACGCAGCAAGCGATTCGCGAGGCTGACGAACTCCCTCCCCCTTGTGGGGAGGGATAAAGGGTGGGGGTACGTCGTAGAGCGAAAACCCCACCATCACGCCGCCTTCCGCGCATCGGCAATATTGCCGCGCAACTCATGAACGACGTCGTTGAAATCCGCCTGGTAAAGCAACTCCAACTCACGCGGGCGGGCGAACGGCACCGTCCGTTCCTTGGTGATCCGCCCCGGCCTTGCGCTCATGACGAAGATGCGGTCCGCCAGGAACACCGCCTCGCGCAGATCATGCGTGACGAGCACGATCGTGACGCCCTGCGCGGCGTGGAGGTCGCGGATGACGCACCACAATTCCTCGCGCGTAAATGAATCTAGTGCGCCGAACGGCTCGTCGAGCATCAACAGGTCCGGCTCGTGGATCAGCGCGCGGCAAAGGTTTGCGCGCTGCTGCATGCCGCCTGAGAGCTGCCAGGGAAATTTCTCGCCGAAGCCCTTGAGACCGACAGTCTCCAGAAGCTTTTCGGCCTTCGCGACATATTCGGCCTTGTGCTTGCGCAGGCGCTTGCGGTGCCGGTCGACGACTTCGAGCGGCAGGAGGATGTTGTCGAGCGTGGTTCGCCACGGCAGCATGGTCGGATTCTGGAACGCCATGCCGACGATCGACACCGGCTTCGTCACCCGTTCGCCGGCGACCGTGACCTGACCCGCCTGCGGGATGTAGAGGCCGGTGACGAGCTTCATCAGCGTGGACTTGCCGCAGCCCGACGGCCCGACGACCGCCGCGAACTCGCCCTTGGCGATGTCGAGCGTCAGCCCCTCGACGGCGAGCAGGCCCTCTGCACCGCCATAGCGCATGTCGACGTCGTTGATGGTGACGAGTGGTTGGGTCATGGAATCAAACCAAATTGACGAACGTATTTGCCCTGTCGCGCCCCCCTCTGGGCTGCCGCCCATCTCCCCCGCGAGGGGGGAGGTCAATCTCGTCCTCGCCGCGCGTGATCTCCCCCCTCGCGGGGGAGATGTCCGGCAGGACAGAGGGGGGCGCCGTAGGGCGCAACGTTGGCTGCTACTGCAGCATCCGCTCTTCCTTCGCGGGCAGGAACGAGGCGTCGAAGACGGCTGCACCGTCCACATTGCCCTTCAGCCCCATCGAGACCTTCAGGTACTCGATCGACTGCGCGAGCTTTGCGTCGTCGACGCCGCCGAACCCGTTTTCCTGCACATAGGCCGTGTTGATGTTGAGCTCGTTCGCCATCTCGAGACGTTCGACTTCGATTTCCTTGGTCAGGATCTCGTTGCGCTTCATCACCGCATCGACGCCTGCTTCCGGATCGGCGACGGCATCGGCAAAGCCCTTGGCGAGCGCGCGTAGGAAGCCTTTCACGGCATCGGGGTTCTCGGCAGCGAAATCCGTGTTCACGAGGATCGAGTTGCCGTAGAGGTCGAGGCCGTTCTCGGCCATGAGGATCATCGAGATGTCCTCCTCGTCGACACCCTGCGCCTTGAGATTGAGCACCGAGGAGAAGGCGAAGCCGAAGATCCCGTCAACCTGGCCCTGCGCCAGCATCGGCTCGCGCACCGGGAAGCCGACGCTTTCGATCGTCACTTTGCTCTCGTCGATGCCGGCGGCCTCGACGAAGGCAGGCCACTGGGCGAATGCGCCGTCCGGCGGCGGCGCGCCGAGCTTCTTGCCTTCAACCGATTTCGGGTCTTCCGTGATGCCCTGGCTCTTGCGGCCGATGATCGAGAAGGGCGGGCGCTCGTAGACGACCATCACCGCCTTAACTTTCTGCGCCGGGTCCTCGTCGAGGAACTTGATCAGCGAATTGATGTCGCCGAACCCCATCTGGTAGGTGCCGGTCGCAACGCGCGGGATCGCCTCGACCGAGCCATTGCCCGAATCGATGGTCACGTTCAGGCCTTCGGCCTCGAAGTGCCCGTTGTCCTGCGCGAGGAAGAAGCCGGCCGCCGGACCCTCGAACTTCCAGTCGAGCGTGAAGTTGATGTCGGTGGTCTGCGCCGCGGCCGGCATCACGGCGGCAAAGCCGCCGAGCATCGTCGCTGCGGCGAGCGTGAACAAACGTCTTGTTATCATTGTCGGAACCCCTCTGGCGCCATTGTCTCTTATGGCTCCATAAAAGCGCCGGCCTACAACCTTGGCAAGCGCCTTTTGCCCAACACTTGATCAAAATTGTGCATTGCACATGGTCTGCGCATTAAGGCGAGGTGCTTCTCAGGACGATGCCACCTCGATAGCCTGTCACCTTCTTGCAGGAACCCATCGCATGGCCTTCACCGATATGATCACCCACCCTTCGCCGACCAGCGCGACATTGAACGTCCATTTCCGGCAGGCCGAGGGCGAGCCGCGCGGCGTCATCCAGGTCAATCACGGCATGGCCGAGCACGCGGCCCGCTACGCGCGTTTCGCGGACGCCATGGCTGCCCATAGCTTCCACACCTACGCA
The DNA here is from genome assembly GCF_052435475.1 of Aliihoeflea sp. Lineage (NCBI taxonomy): Bacteria > Pseudomonadati > Pseudomonadota > Alphaproteobacteria > Hyphomicrobiales > Phyllobacteriaceae > Aliihoeflea > Aliihoeflea sp. The sequence continues at coordinate 115,788 of NZ_JBQVMV010000009.1, read as the reverse complement.
CACGACCATCGCGGCCATGGGCAGACGACCGCCCCCGACGCGCCGCTCGGCCATTTCGGCACCGAACCCGCGCATGGCAAGGTTCTGGGAGACGTCGACGCCGTGCACGACCTCATCGCGCGCAACCATCCCGGCCTGCAGGTCATCCTCTTCGGTCACTCCATGGGCGGGCTGATCGCCTTGAACTATCTGATGGGCCATTCCTCACGCGTCGCCGCCGCCGCCATTTTCAACGCCAACTTTTCCGCCGGCGCTCTGGGCCGCGCGGCTCAGGCCATCCTCGCCTGGGAGCGGTTTCGCCTCGGCTCCGACGTGCCTTCGCACATCCTGCCAAAACTCACCTTCCAGACCTGGGGCAGGCAGGTGCCGGACGCCAAGACCGCCTTCGACTGGCTGTCGCGCGACGAGGCGGAGGTCGCGAAATACGTCGCCGACCCGCTCTGCGGCTTCGACGTTTCGGTCGCGACGTGGCGGACGGTCTTCGATTTCATCTTCCGCGGCGCCGACGATCGCAACTTCACGATCATCCCGCGCGACCTTCCGGTCCTGCTCGTCGGCGGACAAAGGGACCCGGCGACGGATGGCGGCAAGGCGATCGAAAAGCTCGCAGCACGGATGCAGGCGATGGGCTTTTCGAATCTGCGATCAAGGATTTACGCCGAGACCCGCCACGAATCCCTCAACGAGATGAATCGCGACATCATCACCGCCGACTTTGCCGAATGGGCACAGAGCGCCGTGGCCTGATCCAAGGCGGGTTCCGTGGCCCGGCCCGGTCTGCTAGGCAGGTAGGACACGAGGGAGCCCTGCTTTAAATTCATGTCTCAACCGCCGCTCAAGGGCGTTCGCGTCATCGAACTCGCCCGCATTCTCGCCGGACCCTGGGCCGGCCAGGTTCTTGCCGATCTCGGCGCCGACATCATCAAGATCGAGAACCCCGACGGCGGCGACGACACGCGCAAATGGGGGCCGCCCTTCGTCATGGGGCATGACGGCACCAATTTGTCGGCCGCATACTATCACTCGACCAATCGCGGCAAGCGATCCGTCGCCATCGATTTCTCGACGCCGGAAGGTGCCGAGCAGGTGCGAAAGCTGGTCGCGACCGCCGACGTGATGATCGAGAATTTCAAGGTGGGGGGCCTGAAGAAGTACGGCCTCGACTATGAGAGCCTGAAGGCGATCAACCCGCGCCTCGTCTACTGCTCAATCACCGGCTTCGGGCAGGATGGACCCTACGCGCCGCGCGCGGGCTACGACTTCATCATTCAGGGCGTGTCCGGCATGATGTCGATCACCGGCGAGCCGGGCCGTGAGCCGCAAAAGGCCGGCGTCGCCATCTCGGACATCTTCACCGGGCTCTATTCCGTCATCGCCATTCAGGCCGCGCTGCGCCACGCAGAGGCCACCGGCGAAGGCCAGCATATCGACATGGCGCTGTTCGACACGCAGGTCTCGGTGCTCGGCAACCAGAATTTGAACTATCTCGTCTCCGGCAATCCGCCGAAGCAGATGGGCAACGCCCACATGAACATCGCGCCTTATGAAGTGCTGCCCTGCAAGGACGGCCATTTCATCCTTGCCGCCGGCAATGACGGCCAGTTCCAGCGCTTCTGCAAGGTCGTCGGGCTCGACCATCTGGCGACCGATCCGGACTTCGCCACCAACCCCGCGCGTGTCGTCAATCGCGACCGGCTGCGCGCGACGATGATCGAGACGCTCGCGACGTGGACGCGCGCCGACCTCCTGCCGAAACTCGACGCGGCCGCAGTTCCGGCAAGCCCGATCAACAACATCGCCGAAAGCTTCGCCGACCCGCAGACCATCGCGCGCGGCATGCGCATGGACCTCGACGATGGCCACGGCAACAAGCTGCCCTCCGTGCGCGCGCCGATGCTGATGTCGGCGACGCCGCTGGAGTATGAACGACCCTCGCCGCGTCTTGGCGAGCATACGGACGAAGTGCTGAAGGAAATCGGGGAGAACGCGACATGAGAACCGGCGGACAATTGATCGTGGATGCACTCGAAGCGAACGGCGTCGAGCGCATCTACTCGGTTCCGGGCGAAAGCTACCTCGCCGTCCTCGACGCGTTGCACGATTCGAACATCGAGAACGTCGTCTGCCGTCAGGAAGGCGGCGCGGCGATGATGGCCGATTGCGAAGGCCGGCTGACCGGCAAGCCCGGCATCTGCTTCGTGACGCGCGGCCCCGGTGCCACGAACGCGTCGGCCGGAATCCATATCGCGCAGCAGGATTCCAACCCGATGATCCTGTTCGTCGGCCAGATCGCCCGCGGCATCAAGGAGCGCGAAGCGTTCCAGGAAGTCGACTACAAGGCGTTCTATGGCTCGATGGCCAAATGGGTCGTCGAGATCGACGACGCGGCCCGCATTCCCGAACTCGTCACCCGTGCTTTCGCCGTCGCGACCTCCGGCCGGCCGGGTCCGGTCGTCATCTCGCTGCCGGAAGACATGCTGAGGGACGAGGTAGAGGCGCCGAAGCCGCTACCCTATACGCCGGTCGAGACGCGTCCCGGCCAGCCCGAAATGGACCGCCTCGTCGAACTGCTCGAGGGCGCGGAACGTCCCTTTCTCGTCCTCGGCGGCACGCGCTGGACGGAAGAAGCGGTCAAGCAGATCTGCGCCGGCATCTCGAAATGGAAGCTGCCGGTCGGCTGCTCCTTCCGCCGCCAGACGCTCTGCGACCAGTTGCACGACTGCTATGCCGGCGACATCGGCATCGGCGCCAACCCGAAACTCGCCGGCTTCATCAAGGATGCCGATGTCGTGCTCTTGATCGGCTGCCGCTTCGGCGAAATGCCGTCGGCCGACTACACGTTGCTGAAGAGCCCCTACCCCGACCAGAAACTCGTCCATGTATTCCCAGACCCGGAAGAACTTGGCCGCGTCTTCCGGCCGGAACTGGCGATCAACGCGTCCAACACCGCGTTCGCCGACGCCTTTTCCCGCACCGGACCTTCTGCCACGCCCGCCTGGGCGAACCGCACGGAAGAACTCCACCAGAGCTATCTCGACTGGTCGACCCCGCCGACCGACGGCCCCGGCGCGGTCAAGATGGGTCCCGTCATGGCGTGGCTGGAAGAGAACCTGCCCGAGGACGTGATTGTCGCCAATGGCGCCGGCAATTTCGCCACCTGGATGCACCGCTTCCACCGCTATCGCCGCTTCAACGGCCAGGCCGCGCCCACGTCGGGCTCGATGGGCTACGGCGTGCCGGCGGGCGTCGCCGCCAAGGGTCTGTTTCCCGAACGCGAAGTGCTCGTCTGGGCCGGCGACGGCGATTTCCAGATGCACGGCCAGGAATTCGCGACCGCGATCCAGTATGACCGCCCGATCATCGTCGTCATCTTGAACAACGGCATCTACGGCACGATCCGCATGCACCAGGAACGCGACTATCCCGGCCGCGTCTCCGGCACGACGATGAAGAACCCCGACTTCGCCGCGCTCGCCCGCGCCTATGGCGGGCATGGCGAGATCGTGACGAAGACGGAAGAGTTCGGCCCAGCCTATGAGCGAGCACGCGCAAGCGGAACATCCGCGATCATCGAGGTCCGGCTCGATCCGGAAGCGATCACGCCGACCAGGACGCTGACGCAGATTCGCGAAGGAAAGTGACGCGGCTCAAGCCGCGTCGAAATCCAGCACCAGTTTCTTCGATGTCGGCCGCGTCTGGCAGGCGAGCGTGAAGCCGGCTTCGATTTCCCAGGGCTGCAGCGAATAGTTGACGGCCATCTCCGCCTCGCCTTCCACCACCCGGCAACGGCAGGTGCAGCACATGCCATTGGCGCAGGAATAGGGAAGTTCAAGCCCCTTGCGATGCGCCGCGTCGAGCACGGTCGCGTCCTGGTCGATCATGTCGAAGGACCGCCGCACGCCGTCGACGACGACCTCGATGGCAATGCCATCCTGTACGGCCTTTTCGGCCTCGGCCGAGCGCGGGCGCGGCTTCGGCGCGTCGCCGGAAGGCGTGAAGCGCTCGAAGCGGACCTTGTCGTCGTCGACGCCCAGCGCCGTCAGTTCCGCCGAGACGCTGTCGATCATCTCACCGGGGCCGCACAGGAAAATGCCGTCCGCAGCCAGCGGGTCGATCGCGCCGCGCGCCGCAAGTTCGCGGATACGCACGCCATCGATGCGGCCGTTCAGCAGTTCGACGTCCTGCGTCTCGCGCGAGAGGACATGGATCAAGCTGAAGCGGCGCATGTGCGCGTCCTTCAGATCCTCGAGTTCTTCGAGGAACATGATCTGGTCGGAGGCGCGGTTGCCGTAGATCAGCGTGACAGTGCTGTCCGGCTCGTGACCGAGCACGGTGCGTGCGATCGACAGCATCGGCGTGATGCCCGATCCGGCAGCGATCAGGATGTAGTCGTGCCGCTGCCCAACGAGCGAGGTGAACCGCCCTTCCGGCGGCATGACGCGAATGACGTCGCCGATGGACAGCGTCTCGTTGACGAAGGAGGAAAAACGCCCATCCGCGACGCGCTTGACGCCGACGCGCAGATGCGGATCGCCCGGCGCCGAGCAGATCGAATAGGACCGCCGCGCTTCCTTGCCGTCGATGTCGGTCGAGAGCGTCAGATATTGACCCGGCCTAAACTGGAAAATTTCGCGCAGATCATCCGGCACGCCGAAGGCGACGGCGACGGAATCAGGCGTCTGCCGCTCGATGCCGGAGACCTTCAGTTCGTGAAAACGCGGCGCCATCGGGACCTCAGATGCATTTGAAATAGTCGAAGGGTTCGCGGCACGCCGTGCAGCGATAAAGCGCCTTGCAGGCGGTCGAGCCGAATTCGGAGACACGCTCGGTCTCGGATGAGCCGCATTGCGGGCAGGCAACGACCGTCTCGCCGAAGAGCGAACGGATCGAGTTGGAGCCGTTGACCGGCGGCGCGATGCCGTAGACGCGCAGCTTTTCGCGGCCCTCCCCGGTGATCCAGTCCGTCGTCCAGGCCGGCGAGATGACGCGCTCGACGCGGACTTGGAAGCCGGCGTCGAGAAGTGCGGCTTCGACGGCCAGTTCGATGGCGAGGACGGCGGGGCAGCCGGAATAGGTGGGCGTGACCTTGGCGATCGCGACGCCGTCGATGATTTCGACGGAACGCAAGATGCCGAGATCGGCGACGGTGACACAGGGAACTTCCGGGTCGAGCACGGCGGCGGCGGCGGCGTAGGCGCGGCGCTGGTCATCCGGCGAAGGGTGGCTCTCTATGTTGCCCCCCTCTGGGCTGCCGCCCACCTCCCCCGCGAGGGGGGAGATTAGTCTCGTCGCCGACGCCGGGTGATCTCCCCCCTCGCGGGGGAGGTGGGCGGCAGCCCAGAGGGGGGCGCTGTCCCGCAGTTCTGGCCGGCTATAGTTCACCACACCGCCCCTGGAAACGTCCGCTGCATGTACTGCAGATCCGCCAGCAAGAACCCCATCGCCTCCCCATGCCGCCCGTCACGCCCGCCGCGCTGAGCAAACGGCGCGCTCGGCATGTCGAGAAACGCTTCGGAAAAAATCGTCGCCATCGTCCGGTCGAAGGATTGGCGCAAAACTGCCGGGTCTGGCGCGATGCCCGCTTCCACCATCGCCCGCGTCACCTCGTCGGCATCGAACAGCTCGTCGACATAGGGCGCGAGATCCTCGACGGCCTGCTTCATCCGGGCCGAGCTTTCCTCGGTGCCGTCGCCAAGCCGGATCACCCATTCCCCCGTATGGCGGATATGGTAGGCGACTTCCTTGACGGCCTTGGCGGCGATGCCGGCCAGCGTCTCGTCCTTCGACGCGGCCATGGCGCGCCACATCGGCTCCATGAAGGCGGCGAAATAGAGCTGGCGTAGCATGGTGTGCGCGAAGTCGCCGTTCGGCCGCTCGACCATCAGGCAGTTGGTGTATTCGCGCTCGCGCCGCAGATAGGCGAAATCGTCTTCCGTGCGACCCTTGCCCTCGAGCTCGGCGGCGTATTGGTAGAGAGCCCGCGCCTGGCCGATGAGGTCCAGCGCCATGTTGGGCATGGCGAGGTCTTCCTCCAGCATCGGCGCGTGGCCGCACCATTCCGAGAGGCGGTGGCCGAGGATCAGATGGTCGTCGGCGAGCCGCAAGACGAAGGCGAGAAGCGCGTCCGTTGCCATCACATATGCCCCACTTCGTCGGGGATCTTGTAGAAGGTCGGGTGGCGATAGACCTTGGAGGCCGCCGGCTCGAAATTTTCGTCCTTGTGCTCGGGGTCGGACGCGGTGATCGCCGCCGACGGCACGACCCAGATCGAGACGCCCTCGCCGCGCCGGGTATAGACGTCGCGCGCCGCGTTCAGCGCCATCACCTCGTCGGCCGCATGGACCGAGCCGCAATGCTTGTGCGACAGGCCGTTGCGCGGCCGGATGAAGACTTCCCAAAGCGGAATCTCGTTCTTCGCCATCTCTCTCACTCCGCTGCAATCTTCGCCGCCGCGCGGCGGGCCTTGCGTTTTTCGGCATGGGCGAGCGCGGCTTCGCGAACCCAAACCCCGTCTTCCCAGGCCTTCTTCCGCGCCGCGATGCGCTCCTTGTTCATCGGCCCGCCGCCCTTGACCACGCGCCAGAACTCGTCCCAGTCGATCGCGCCGAAATCGTAGTGCCCGCGCTCTTCGTTCCATTTCAGGTCCGGATCGGGCAGCGTCAGGCCGATGAATTCGGCCTGGGGCACGGTCGAATCGACGAATTGCTGGCGCAACTCGTCATTGGTGAAGCGCTTGATCTTCCAGGCCATCGACTGGTCGCCATGCTGGCTGTCGCCATCATGCGGGCCGAACATCATCAGCGACGGCCACCACCAGCGGTTCAGCGCGTCCTGCGCCAGTTCCTTCTGCTCGGGCGTGCCCTGCGCGAGCGTCATCATGATCTCGTAGCCCTGGCGCTGGTGGAAGCTTTCTTCCTTGCAAACGCGGATCATCGCGCGCGCATAGGGGCCGTAGGAGCAGCGACAAAGCGGGATCTGGTTCATGATCGCCGCGCCGTCGACCAGCCAGCCGATCGCGCCGATATCGGCCCAGGTCAGCGTCGGATAGTTGAAGATGGAAGAATATTTCGCCTTGCCCGAGATCAGTTCCTCGGTCATCTGCTCGCGCGAAACGCCTAGCGTCTCGGCAGCGGAATAGAGATAGAGGCCATGGCCGCCCTCGTCCTGCACCTTGGCGAGCAGCGCCGCCTTGCGCTTCAGCGACGGCGCGCGGGTGATCCAGTTGCCTTCCGGCAGCATGCCGACGATCTCCGAATGCGCGTGCTGGCCGATTTGGCGGATCAGCGTGCGGCGATAGCCTTCCGGCATCGGATCGTTGGGTTCGATCTTTTCCTCGGCATCGATGCGCGCCTGGAAGGCGGCGAGGAACGCTTCGTCCTCGGTCGTCTCGGTTTTCGCGCCGATCAGGCCCTGGCTGTACATGGCAAATCCTCCGTGATCGGATACGATCCGATTTCCGATATGTAACAAAAAATCGGCGTGACGACAAGTTTTCGTAACGCATTTCTCAGGAGAGGCCATGAAAGCGTTCGGCATCGAAGAAGCGGAGCATCTGATGCGCACGATGTTCGCGCCATGGGTCGGCGAGTTGAACCTGAAGGCCGTCGCCTTCGATGCGACGGGTGGCGACTTCGTGCTGCCGGCCAATCCTCGCCTCGTTCATGGCGGCGGCGTCGTATGCGGCCAGGCGACCGCTTCGGCTGCCGATACGGTTGCGGTGATGACCCTGTCCGCGCTGAACGGCAGGTTCCGCCTATGCACCACCGTCGACCTGACGACACACTTCATTCGGCCCCTACAGCCCGGCGACGTCGATATCCGCGTGGATGTGCTCTCGAACGGAAAACGCATGGCCTATGTCCGCATCGAGATGCGGGCGAGCGGCGACAGCCGCGTCGCGGTCAGCGCCACCGGCGCCTTCGCCTATATGGCGGACTAAGCGGCAGCTTCGATGAAGCCGGCCTGGTTCATCTCGGCGAACAGCGCGCGCGTGTCGCACGATATGCGCGCGGCCGGCTCGTCGGGAAATGCCTGGCACAAGATCGCTTCGGCTTCGCGCGCCGAGATCGGCTCTGCCAGCAGGTTCCAGATGCAGGTGCCGATCGCGTTGAGATGGTAGATGCCGGTGCCGTTCGCATCGGCCAGGAAAAGATCGCCCTCGACCTGACGAAGTTCGATGCCGGGTGCCTGCCGGAACGGACGGTCGGCATCAAAGCCATCCAGAACCGGGGCTTGTGGAGCCACCATGGAGACGTCCGTGCCCGCGGGAAGATCGTCCGTCGTAATCGGCCAGCGCCGGAACCGGTTCTCCAGAAGCGATACGGCATCCTCGAGATCGCTGTAGGTGAGCTTGAGGCAGGGCAGGCGCGCGACGAGCGCGTGCAGCCGCTCGAGTTGTCGCGCCGCCTTATCGTCGCCGGTAAAGTTCTGGCGGATCAGCGTCTGAAGGGTTTCGCTGCTGCCGGCGCGCGAAAAGCGCGCAGGCGTCTCTTCCCTGCGGTCGAGAAGTACGACGGCGCCGATTTCGCGCGACGTGCCGCGCGGAGCCAGAGCGCCGCAATCGGCATCGAGATAGAGATACCGACCGTCGGAAGCGGCGGTATTCTCAGTGACGAAGCGGTTGAACGCGGCGCTTGCAGCCGAGGGTAGCGGAAGACGCAGGCGCGGCGCTATGCCGAGCGCGACGCCCTGCCGATCGTCTTCGCTCAAGGGCAGAATGTCGTCGCCGAGCACGGTATGGCCCCCGGCGGCCAGCCGCGCGGTCAACGTACTCTTGCCGGCATGCGACTGGCTTGGAAAGACGACCAGCCTTCCGCCGAACTCGACAGCGCCGCAGTGCAGCCAAAGTCGCGCCGGCGCCTCCGCGATGACGGCGTCCGCGACATCGACGATCAGGCCGCAGACGGCCTCGACGGCGCTTGCCGCGACGGGTTCGCGACCCGGCGATTCCAGAACGTAGCGTCCATCGGCCGGAACGACGCGGCTGACCGGCACGCCGGACGCCACCTCGCTCACCGGCCAGTCGAAGGCAGCGGACCGCAGCGCATTTTGGAACTCTGCGGCCGCCGGAACTTCGACGATGACCCCGGTTTCTTCGAAGCGGATAAGCATCATGTCCCCGAAAGACGGGCCGGCATCGCACCGGCCCAGCTATGCGTCATCGGCTGAAGGACCGACGCGAGAAGCTGCGCCGCGAAAAACTGCGGCGGTCGCCGCGGATCGGACGTCGCGGACGCCCGCGGCCGCTGAAGCTCGAAGCTTTCGCCTCGCTGATCTGGAGCAGTGCCGGCGCCGCGTAGATCGCGCCGGCGGCAAGACCGAGCTTTGCCAGCATGGCCCGCCGTGAAACCTTGGTTTTCGTATCGGTCATGACGATTTCCTCTCGTATTTTCGTCCCTTTGACGAGAGGGTAACGGCACGCCTATCGATCTATTCCATAAAATATTCGTCAGAAACTAGCCGCCGGCGGGGATGAGCCGCGCCGCGCCTTCGGCATTGCAGATGGCGGGCGCCTGGACGAGGCCCCAGCCGAAGGTCGCGTCACGACCCGGCTCACCAAGATCCACCACGCCTTGGGCGAGCGCATCGATGAGGTCGGCCGAATTCGCGTCCGGCGACGATGCGCGTGCGGCTGCCAATGCGGCCGAAACGAAGGGCGCGGCATAGGAGGTGCCGGAGCGATAACGCCCGCCGCTGACGGAAGCGGCCGTCCAGAGCTGGACGCCGGGCGCTGCGAAATCGACATGGTCGCCGACATTGGCGCGGCGATAGACGCGGCTCTGGCTGTCGACCGCCGTCACCGCGACGACGCCCTCATAGGCGGCGGGGAAGAGCGGATCGGCGTTCGGCCCGGCATTGCCGGCCGCTGCTACGAGGATCATGTCCTTGGCGAGCGCCGCATCGACGATGGTCTTCAGAACCGCATTGTCCGGCCCGGTGAAGCTCAGATTGACGACGCTTATGTCGCGCGTGACCATCTCGTCGAGCGCGCGCACGACGTCGAACGTGTCGGCCGCGTCATTGCCGCTCGCATCCTTGTGGAACGCTTCCGCCGCGATGATCCGCGCGCCCGAAAGCAGTCCCGGCGTGCGCGTATCGGCCCGGCCCGCCATCAGGATGGCGACCGCCGTGCCGTGAACCGCACCGCCCGGCAGCCGGCCTTCCGCGATGACCGGAAAAGTCTCGACCGGCACGTCGGCCAGCGCCGCGTGGTCACCATTGACGGTGGTGTCGATCATGCCGATCACCGTGTCGGCCGGACAGCCATGGGCCGCGCTCTTCCAGCCGATCAGGTCGAAGGCGGCGCAGCTATCGTCTCCGCACGGCATCTCTTCGGGGCGGTAGATCGCGTTGATGTCGAAGATCGCGGCGGGCACGAGGCCGTTGATCTGCACCCGCGCCTCGTCGATCGTCAGGTTCGCCGGAACGACGAAGCGCGCGAGTTCGGAGACCGTGGCCGCGATGCTCGCGCGCGAAAGGAGTTCGTAGCCCTCCGCGCTGATCGCATCGATCGCGGCGGCATCGGGCGCGCTGACGACGATTTCTGGTCGCGGCGGAGGTGGCGGCGCGGCGCGCTGCACGGGTCTTGCCCGGCGTACAGGTGCGCTGAACGATACGGACGACGCACGGGCGGTGCCGAGCGACATCAGCACGGGCGCCGAATAGACCGCACCCGCTGCAAGGCCAAGCCGCATCAGCATCCGCCGCCGAGCCGGGTCGAATTCATTGTCAGACATATTCGCGCTCCCGATGTTCACGGCCCGCAAACGGATATAGCGCAGCTTTATTCCCTCGTCAGGACACGAGGTCTTGAGGCACCGGCGACGTCGCGAGCTCGGAAAAGCGCTGCGGAGCGTGCGGCGACGGCAGGCCGGCATGGTCGAGCCAGTCTTCGCTCGCCTCATGGAGCGCGCTATAGAGGTGCCGCACAAGGCTTCGCGCATCCTCGCCCGGCCAGTCGGCAGGCAGGAGATCGATCGGCAGGCCCGGATCGCGCAGCACGATGCGTCGCCAGTTGTGGATCAGGAGAATGCGCGCCGCCATCGCGTCGAGCCCGGAAAGCCGCGCCCCGGCCTGAAGCGCCGATTGCAGCGGCGTCAGCGTTGCGATCAGCGCGCGATACGCCTCCGCGATGTCGCGCGACGGCCAAAGCTCGTGAAACGCCTCGGGATGCTCGGCGCTTTCGCCATGGACGATCAGCGCACCGGCGAGCGCGTCATCGAGCCGGATCGCGCCTTCGGTCTCGGGCCGCAGGTAAACACCGCCATTGATCCGCACGAAGCCGAGACCGGTCGCGTCCGCGAGAATGTCGCTGTCGCCATTGGGCGGCGCGATCGCCACCGTCCAGGCCCCGGTCCAGGCCGGCGGGCCTTCGGAATAGATGCGCCGCGTCGCAAGGTCGAAGGCGTGGCGGCCCTCTTCCGCAAGGCGGTAGTTCGAATTGCGCCCTTCCCGTTCGCGAATGACCCAATGGTCGGAGGCAAGGCGCGACATCGCCGTGCGCAGCGCCCCGGCCTCGATCCTGAGGCGGCCCATCACGTCCTGCAGGACGCCCAGCGGCACCTGCCCGCCGCGCGGCACGACCGCGTCGCCGAACATGGTGATGACGAGCGACCAGACGCGAATGCGCCCCTTGGCATGAAGCCGGTCGATCAGGCCGTCGAGCGCCTTTTGCGCGGGATTGTGATGCAGGGCCATTTTTCCGAATTCGCACGGCAAGGCGCCGTCCGCAAGGACTTCAGAGCGACTTCACGCCGCCGACGAGAATTTGCGTGGCAAGCCGCGCATAGTCCGCTCGACTGACCGGTCCGCCCTCGCGGAACCACATATAGAACCAGTTCAGCATGCCGAAGAGGCTCATCGTCACCGGCTTGATCAGCTTCTTGTCGGCGAAGACCGTCGGATGAAGCGCACGGATCGCCTCGGCGAAGAGCGCGACGAGTTCGCGCTCGAGCGCCTTCAGCTTCTCCTGGTCCTCTGGCGGCAAAAGCCTCAGCCCGGCGATCTGCACCTTGTGCTCGGCATCGGCGTCGCGATAGGCCTCCAAAAGTGCAGCGACCAGCGCCTCCAGCCGCTCCTCGGGCGCAAGGCCGGCATCGTCAGCCTCGCCGACGGCGGCGACAAGATCCTGCAGATGGCTCTCGATGATGTCGAAGAGCAGCGCCTCCTTGGAGGCGTAGTAGTGGTAAAGCAACGCCTTCGACACCCCGCATTCGGTGGCGAGTTGCGCCATCGACGCGCGGTCGTAGCCGTCGCGCGCAAACACGATCGCCGCCCGGTGCAGCATCGCCTCGCGCTTGTCGTCGTAATCCTTGGCGCGGGTGCGGGCCATCAGCTCTTCGGCCGGTTGTCGACGATACGCAGCGCCTTGCCCTGGCTGCGCGCGATCGTCTCCGGCGCGCCGACATCGATGCGAACCGTCACGCCGACGATGTCCTTGATGAGGTCGCACAGGCGCGAGGCGCTGGCCTTGCGCGCCTCGTCCGAGGCTTCCCCAGCCGTCGCCTCGACATGGACGACCATCTCGTCCATCCGCCCTTCGCGCGTCAGCTCGACCTGGAAATGCGGGCTGAGACCCGGCACCTTCAGGATCTGCTCCTCGATCTGCGTCGGAAACACGTTGACGCCGCGCAGGATCATCATGTCGTCGGAGCGGCCGGTAATCTTCTCCATCCGCCGCATCGAGCGCGCCGTGCCTGGCAAAAGACGCGTCAGGTCGCGCGTGCGGTAGCGGATGATCGGAAAGGCTTCCTTGGTCAGCGAGGTGAAGACCAGTTCGCCCTTTTCGCCGTCGGCGACCGGCTGTCCGGTCTCGGGGTTGATGATCTCGGGATAGAAATGGTCCTCCCAGATGTGCAGCCCGTCCTTGGTTTCCACGCACTCGTTGGCGACGCCCGGCCCCATCACCTCCGACAGGCCGTAGATGTCGACCGCGTGCATGTCGAACGCCTCCTCGATCTCCGAGCGCATCGCGTTCGTCCACGGCTCGGCGCCGAAGATGCCGACCTGCAACGGGCTCTCGCGCGGGTCGAGCCCCTGCGCACGGTATTCGTCGAGGATCGAGAGCATGTAGGACGGCGTGACCATGATCGTCGAGGCACGAAAGTCCTCGATCAGCGTCACCTGCCGCGCGGTCATGCCGCCGGACACCGGAACCACCGTGCAGCCGAGCCGCTCGGCGCCGTAATGCGCGCCGAGCCCGCCGGTGAAGAGCCCGTAGCCATAGGCGATGTGGACGATGTCGCCCGGACGCGTGCCCGACGCCCGCATCGACCGCGCGACGCACTCGGCCCAGACCTCGATGTCGTTCTTCGTATAGCCGACAACCGTCGGCTTGCCGGTCGTGCCCGACGAAGCGTGGATGCGCGCCACCTTCTCGCGCGGCACGGCGAACATGCCGAACGGGTAGTTCGCGCGCAGATCGGACTTCACCGTGAAGGGAAAGCGCGCGAGGTCCGAAAGGTCGTTCAGATCATACGGATGCACGCCGGCGGCATCGAAACTCGCCTTGTAGAACGGCACATTGTCATAGGCGTGCTTCAACGACCATTTCAGCCGATTGAGCTGCAAGGCGCCAATCTCGTCGCGCGAGGCGATCTCGATCGGGTCGAGATCCTCGCGGCGTGGCGTCAAATCCTTCATTGTCCGTCCTCCTCGAAATGCCGGCCTTCGATGGCACGCGAGGCGCCGCGGAACTCGGCGATCACCTTCCCCGCCTCGTCGGTCACGCGAACGTCGTAAAGGCCGCTGCGCCCCGACCGCGTCACCTCGCTCGCCTCAGCCGTTAGCCGCGCGCCGAGCTTGCCTGGCCGCAGGAAGCTGATCGTATTGTGCTGCGCGACGACGAGCTGGTTGTAGGAATTGCAGGCGAAGGCAAAGGCGCTGTCGGCCAGCGTGAAGATGTAGCCGCCATGGCAGATGTCATGGCCGTTGGTGTGGTGCTTCTCGACCGTGAAGGAGGTCGTCGCCGTCCCCGGCCCCACCGCATCGAGGCTCATGCCGAGCCATTTCGAGGCGTCGTCGCGCGCCCACATCGCCTCCGCGCTCTTCTGCGCGATTTCCTCAGCGCTCAGTGTCATCGTTCCTCCCGGCCTCTCCCGCAGCCTGGACGAAAGCTTGCATAGACCGGCCGGACGGTCAATAATACATCTGTCGATGCGGGAGGCGTCGCGAGGAGGATCGAATGACGGACGACAATTCGCAAGCGCTTGCGCGCGAATCTGACCAAGCGCTCGCGCGCGAATCTGACCAAGCGCTCGCGCGCGATTTCGAAATCGGCGCGGTGACGAAGGCCTTCGCCGAAGACCCCTTCCCCACCTATCGCGCGCTTCTGGAGCACGCGCCCGTCAAGCGCTTCGCAGATGGCTCAGTGATGCTCTCGCGCTATGCCGATCTCGACCGTGTCTACCGCGACACGAAGGCGTTCTCGTCGGACAAGAAGGTCGAGTTCCTGCCGAAATTCGGCGATACGCCGCTTTACGAGCATCATACGACGAGCCTCGTCTTCAATGACCCGCCGCTGCACACGCGCGTGCGCAAGATCATGATGGGCGCGCTGACGCCGCGCGCCATCGCCGCGATGGAGCCGGGCCTGATCGCGCTCGTCGACGGACTGCTCGACAAGATGGCGGACAAGGGATCGGTCGACCTGGTCGAGGATTTCGCCTCGGCCATTCCCGTCGAGGTGATCGGCAATCTTTTCGTCATGCCGCACGACGAGCGTGGCCCGCTGCGCGACTGGTCGCTCGCGATCCTCGGCGCGCTCGAGCCGACGCTGACGCAGGACCAGAAGGACTGGGGCAACCGCTCCGTTACCGAGTTCAAAGCCTATCTCGCCGACCTCGCCGCCCGCCGCCGCGCCAACCCCGGCGACCCGGCAACCGACGTTCTGACACGGCTGATCGCAGGAAACGAAGGCGAGCAGCTGTCCGATACGGAGCTCCTTCAGAATTGCATCTTCATCCTCAATGCCGGCCACGAAACGACGACGAATCTGATCGGCAACGCTCTCTTCGAACTCCTTGAATGGCCTCAGGAAAAGGCACGTCTCGATGCCGACCCATCGATGATCGACACCGCCATCGACGAGTTCCTGCGCTTCCAGTCGCCCAACCAGCTCGGCAATCGCGCGGCGGTCGAGGACGTCACCTTCGACGGCGAAGCGATCGCTGCCGGCACACGCATTCACCTCTGCATCGGCGCCGCCAACCGCGACCCGCGCCAATATGACCGACCCGACACGCTCGACCTCGCCCGCAAACCCAACCGCCACCTCGCCTTCGCCCAAGGCCCGCATCTGTGCGCCGGCTTCTCGCTCGCCCGCATGGAAGGGCGAATTGCCATCTCGCGCTTCTTCAAGCGGTTTCCGGAGTATCGACTGGATGGCGAGGCCAGGCGAACGGGACGTGTCAGGTTCCGCGGCTTCTCGACGCTGCCGGCGCGGGTGATGTGAATGCCGGTGTTTGAAATTTCAGCGCTCTACGTTGCCCCCCTCTGTCCTGCCGGACATCTCCCCCGCATGGGGGGAGATCATGCTCGCCATCGACACAGAGTGATCTCCCCCCTCGCGGGGGAGATGTCCGGCAGGACAGAGGGGGGCGCGACAGATCGCGATGGTCTCAAGAATATGGAGTCTCTCCCATGACCCTCTCCCTCCAATCCTTCGCCGCCGGCCGGTGGATCGCCCCCTCCGGCAAGATCGCGCACTTGAAAAGCGCCGTCACCGGCGAGACGATCGCCCAACTCGGCTCCGGCAATCTCGACTTCGCCGCCATGGCCCACCACGCCCGCACAATCGGCGGACCCGCCTTGCGCGCCCTCACCTTCCACCAGCGCGCCCACCTCCTGAAAGCCGTCGCGCAATATCTCAACGAGCGCCGCGACGCGCTTTACGAACTCTCCTACGACACCGGCGCGACGAAATCGGACTCGATGATCGACATCGACGGCGGTATCGCGACGATGTTCGTCTACGCCTCGAAAGGCCGGCGCGAACTCCCGGACGACACGATCTATATCGACGGCAATCTGGAACAGCTTTCGCGCGGCGATAATTTCGTCGGCCAGCACGTCGCGACCTCGCTGCAGGGCGTGGCACTGCACATCAACGCCTTCAACTTTCCCGTCTGGGGGATGTTGGAAAAGTTGGCACCGACGCTGCTCGCCGGCGTACCCGCCATCGTCAAGCCCGCCTCGTCCACGGCATGGCTCGCCGAGGCCGCCTTCCGCATGATCGTGGAGTCCGGCATCCTGCCGGACGGCGCGGTGCAGTTCATCGCCGGCTCGACGGGCGACCTGATCGACCGGCTGACCTGCCAGGACGTCGTCTCCTTCACCGGTTCGGCCGCCACGGCCTCAATGCTGCGCGCCAATCCGAACCTGATGAAGAACTCCGTCCGCTTCGTCGCGGAGCAGGATTCGCTCAACGCCTCCATCCTCGGCCCGGACGCTGCGCCCGGCACGCCCGAATTCGACGCCTTCATCAAGGAAGCTCACCGCGAGATGACGGCCAAGGCGGGCCAGAAATGCACCGCCATCCGCCGCATCATCGTGCCCGACAACCGGCGAGCGGCCGTCATCGACGCGCTGTCCGAACGGCTCGCCAAGACGACCATCGGCAACCCGCGCGATGAGGCCACGCGCATGGGCGCGCTCGCCAGCCTCGCCCAGCGCGACGACGTACGCGAAAAAGCCGGCATGTTGGCGAAGGATGCGCGGCTCGTCTTCGGCGCGCTCGACCATGTCGAGGTCGCCAATGCGGACGCGAAGGCCGGCGCGTTCCTGTCGCCATTGCTCTTCGAGTGCGCCGATCCGGATGGCGCGAAAACCGTCCACGAAGTCGAAGCCTTCGGCCCCGTCTCGACCGTCATGGGCTACCGCGACCTAGCCCACGCGCTCGCCATCGCCAATCGCGGCGCTGGCTCGCTCGTGGCCTCCGTCTTCACCAATGACGGCGTCGTCGCGCGCAAGGTCGTCGAGACCGCGGGCGCATTCCATGGCCGGCTCTATTTCGCCAATCGCGACACCGGCAAGGAGGCGACCGGCCACGGCTCGCCCTTGCCTCACATGGTCCATGGCGGGCCCGGCCGCGCCGGCGGCGGCGAGGAAATGGGCGGCATTCGCGGCGTCATGCACTACATGCAGCGCACTGCGATCCAGGCGAACCCGGACCTGATGACCGCCATCACGAAGAACTGGACCGCCGGCTCGAAGACCATCGAGAAGGACACGCATCCTTTCCGCATGTCATTCGGCAACCTCGACATCGGCCACACGATCTGGACCGACCCGCGCACCGTCTCGCTTGCCGACATCGAGCACTTCGCCGAATTCACCGGCGACACTTTCTACGCCCATATGGACGAGGAAGCGGCCAAGGCGAACCCCTTCTTCCCCGGCCGCGTCGCCCACGGTTATCTGATCCTCAGCTTCGCCGCCGGCCTCTTCGTCGAGCCAGCGCCGGGACCGGTCCTCGCCAATTACGGCCTCGACAATCTGCGCTTCATGAAGCCGGTCTCGCCCGGCGACAGCCTCAAGGTACGCCTCACGGCCAAGCAGAAGGCCCGCCGCAACGATGAATATGGCGAAGTGCGCTGGGATGTCGGTGTCTACAACCAGGACGGCGACCAGGTCGCGGCGTACGAACTCCTGACCATGAACGCGATGTGAGCGCTCAGGCGGCGCCCCGGCGGTGCCAGTCGTACACCATGATCGCCGAGGTGCCGCAGATTGCCAAGAGCGCTAGGCCAAAGGCGACGAGGCTGTCGCCGACAAGTACCACGGTGACCAGTGTGATGGCCGCGCCGCCGATCTGGCTGACGAAGCCGTACAGCGAGGCAGCGAAACCGGCAATATCGCCATGCGGGTCGAGGACCATCGCAGCGCCATTTGAGAAAACGACGAGATAGCTCGTCGCGAAAAGGATCATGATCGCCGTCAGAACAGGTGCCGAGGCGAACCCGGCAATCGTCACGGCCAGGACGAGCAGGGCAGCGACGATCAGCACCGTGTTGGCAAGCAGCATCGCCCGCACCATGCCAAGCACCGGAATGATCCGGCGGTTGAGAACCTGCCCGATGACGATGCCGACGCCGTGGAGCGCGAAGAACATCGCAAAGGCTGGGCCCGTAACCGCGAAATTGGCCTCGTAGAGGCGTGGCAGCGCGGAGAGAATCATCAGCATGGACGACATGATGACCGACGAGATGATCAGGAATCGCCGCGACTGGGGATGGCGGAAAAGCCGTCTGAGCCGCTGCGCGAGGACGGCGGGGCGCGTCGCTTCGGGCACCTTCTGATCGATCGTCTCCGGCATCCGCCAGAGCGCCACGATCAGGCCGATGCCGAAGACGGCGAGAAATCCATAGATGGCCCGCCAGCCGAACGGCGTCGCGATCGCCGCACCGACGAGCGGCGCGAGAATGGGTCCGACGGCAAATATCGCACTGGCAAGCGCAAGATTGCGGCCGAGTTCCTGTCCGGAAAAGAGATCGCGCAGGATCGTTCGCGCAAGCACGATCGCCGCTGCCGCGCCGAGTCCCTGAAGGGCGCGGGCAGCGAGCAGCAGTTCGATCGTCGGCGCAAGCGCGCCGAGGAGGCAGCCCGCCAGATAGACAGCAAGACCGCAGGCCAGCGTGACGCGCCTGCCGTACCGATCCGACGCGGGCCCCCATACGAGCTGCGCGACACCGGCCGCAAGCATGTAGACCGCGATGGTCCACTGGACGAGCGCATAGCGCGTGTCGAGTTCTGCGACGATGTCGGGAAAGGACGGCAGCGTGATGTCGACCGTGAAGGACGAAATCGACATCAGCACGCCGCAATAGACGACGATCGCGCGAGGCGTCACGTGGCGCCTTGAGTCCGGAACCCAAGCCCATCCAGAAGCACCCTCGCCGCCCGCAACGATGCTCCGGCCGCCACCGCCATCTGCGGCAGCAGCATCCATTCGAGCGTCCAGGCCGCGCCCGAGCGTTCGTTTTCGTGGACCATGGATTGGTGCATGCCGGCCAGCAGCGTCGCGTTGAACCGCGCGAGGGTGACCAGCACCTCCGCGCCGACGGGATTCTGCTTGTGTGGCATCGCCGACGACGCGCCGCCGCCGGCCAGCTTCACCTCGCCGACCTCATTCTGCGCCATCAGCGCGATATCCTGGCCCATCTTCCCCAGGCTGCCGGTCACGAGCGACAGCCAGTTGGCAAGCGCCGCCTGTCCATCGCGCTCCGAGTGACGCGGATTGTCGATGTCGCGAAGGCCGAGCGCGTCAGCCAGCCGCGCGCGCACAGCCGGTCCCTTCTCGCCAAGCTTTTCCAGCGTTCCGGCCGCGCCGCCGAAAGTGAGCACCAGCACGTCATGGCGCACCGCTTCGAGCCGTTCGATGTGGCGTTCGAGCGGCAGCCGCCAGCTCGCGATCTTGCGCGCCGCCGTGACGGGGATCGCGGCCTGCATCCGCGTATGCGCCATCACCTCGAACCCGCCTTGAGCGGTTTCGAGGTTTTGCAGCGCCGCGACGACACCGCGCAGCCGATCTTCCAGAACCGCCAGCACGTCGCTCAGGCGCAGCACAAGGCTCGTATCGATCGCATCCTGGCTGGTCGCGCCAAAATGAACCTTATCACCATGCGGTGTGCCCACGGCCTGACGCATCGCTTTGACCAGAGCCGGGATCACCACGCCATCCCGCGCAACACCGTCACGCAGGACGGCGAGATCGGGCTGGAAATTGGCGAGACCGCGCGCAACGCCGTCAGCGGCCTCCGCGCCGATCACCCCCTCATTCGCCTCCGCCCGCGCAAGCGCGATTTCGAACTGCACCATCGCAGCGATGTCGGCTTCGGCGTTGAAATGCGCGGAAATGTCCGCATCGCCCAGAAGACCGGAGAGAAACGGGTGATCGAAGGGCAAAGCGGACAAGGCAGGCCTCAGATGTCGAAGAAGATCGTTTCCTTCTCCCCCTGGAGATGGATGTCGAACCTGTAGGTCGAACCCTCGCGCGGCGCAATCAGCGTCGCGACGCGCACGCGGTGCTCGACGCGCGCGAGCACCGGATCTTCCCCGTTGGCCTTCTCCTCGTCGCCGAAATACATGCGCGTGTGGAGGCCGATATTGATGCCGCGCGCGACCACCCAGAACGTGATGTGCGGCGCCTGCTTGCGTCCGTCCTTGAAGGGAACGCGGCCCGGCTTGATTGTCTCGAACCGGAATTCGCCAGTGTCCATATTGGTCGGGCAGCGACCCCAGCCGATGAAATTCGCGTCGGCCGAGCCGCGCATCTCGGACGGCGAATTGTGCAGCCCGTCCGCATCCGCCTGCCAGATTTCGATCAGCGCATCCCTCAAGGGCGTTCCCGTACCGTCGAGCACGCGCCCGACGATCGTGATGCGCTCGCCCTTGGTCTTGTCGTTGACCATCGACGTGCCGAGGTCTTCCGAATAGACGCCGCCGATTTCGGCGAAGTTCGGCGTCAGGCCGATATGCACGTAAGGCCCCGCCGTCTGCGACGCGCTTTCCTTGAGCTGGTTCAGTGGCTGGACCATGATGTTCCTCCTAGCGGTAAATTTCCCGGCGATGGCCGATCTCGATGACGACAACGATCAAGCGATCGTCCTGAAATTCGCAGATGAGACGATAGTTGCCGACGCGGTAGCTCCAACGCTCGTGAAGGACGCCTTGCAGTGGCTTGCCGAGGTGACGCGGATCGTCGAGCACGCTCAGCCGGTGATCGATGAACTTCGCGATCCGGCGTGCCGCCTCGCGGTCGAGCTTCCGCAGGGATTTTTCAGCGGAAGTCGAGAATTCAATCGTCCAGGCCAAGGTCGCGCCTTACGTCGGCCCATGGCCGCGTCGTCTCCTCGCCGCGCCGAATACGTTCGGATATCTCCGCTGCGCGGTAGTAATCCTCCAGGTCGTCGATCCCGTCCTCGATCATCTGCCTCAGATAAAACGCCTTCGTCCGGCCCGTTCGGGCGGCAAGCGCGTCGAGACGCGCCTCGATTTCAGGTTCAAGTCGAACGGAAGTCGGCACGGTCGCCTCCTATTGAATACGCGTAGTCAGTGTATTCAATGAACCTCGAAACGCAAATCAATTCCCGTCCATGCGGTTCTCGAACAGCGTCGAACGCCTGCCGCGCAGCACCATGTCGAACTTGTAAGCGCGCGAATCCATCGGGATCGTCGCGTTCATGTCGAGCGCCGCCGTCAGCCCGTCAATGGCCGCCTTGTCGTTGATCGTCTTCACGATCGGGCATTTCCAGATCAGCGGATCGCCCTCGAAATACATCTGCGTAATCAACCGTTGCGCAAAGCCGGGGCCGAAGAGCGAGAAATGGATATGAGCCGGGCGCCAGTCGTTGACGCCGTTTGGCCAGGGATAGGGTCCCGGCTGGATGGTGCGAAAGGAGTAGTTCCCGTCCTCGTCGGTGATGGTGCGCCCACAGCCGCCAAAATTCGGGTCGAGCGGTGCGACATAGCCCTCCTTGCGGTGGCGGTAGCGCCCGCCGGCATTGGCCTGCCAGAATTCGAGCAGCGCGCCCGGTACGCCCTTGCCGCGCTCGTCGAGCACGCGTCCGTAGACGATGATGCGCGGGCCGATGGCCATCTCGCCCGGCTTCGCGAAATTGGTGATCAGGTCGTTGTCGAGCTCGCCGAGAATGTTGTGACCGAACACCGGTCCGGTGATTTCCGACAGCGTGCCGTCGAGCGACAGCAGTGCCTTCTGCGGCGAGCGCAGGACGGACGTCTTGTACCACGGCGTAAAGGCCTGCGGATGCCACTCGCGGTCGCGCTGGAAGAACGCGCCGGTCTCCGGCTTGCGGTTGGAAATGTGGCTGTCGCTCACGGCTTTTGCCCTCCGTCCATCTCGTCGAGTACCTGCTTGACGACCTTGATCGCATGATTGGCGCGCGGCACGCCGGCATAGATGGCGACGTGCAGCATCGCCTCCATGATGTCGTCGCGCGAAGCGCCCGTATTGGCGGTGGCGCGCGTGTGCAGCGCCAGTTCCTCGAAATTGCCGAGCCCTGCGAGCAGCGCCAGCGTCATCATCGACCGCTCGCGCTTGGTGATCGTGTCGCGCGACCACACATGGCCCCACGCGGCTTCCGTGATCAGCGTCTGGAACGGCTCGTCATAGGTGCTCGACTTCTTGGTGGCGGCGTTGACATAGGATGCGCCCAGCACCGAGCGGCGCGTGGCCATGCCCTGGTCGTAACGTTTGGATTTCTCGCTCATTTCACCTCCTCAATATGGCAGGCCGACATAGTTCTCCGCCAGCGACGCCGAGGCCGCCTGCGAGTGAACCAGATAGTCGAGTTCCGCCTCCTGGATACGCTGTCCGAACGGACCCGTATCGTCAAAGCGGTGCATGGTCGAGGTCATCCAGGCCGAAAACCGCTCCGCCTTCCAGACCCGCGACAGGGCTTTTTGCGAATAGGCGTCGATGCCGGCATCCGACTTTTCGGCGTAATGCTCGCGTAGCCCGTCGAAGAGATAGCGCACGTCGCTCGCTGCAAGATTGAGCCCCTTGGCGCCCGTAGGCGGCACGATATGCGCTGCGTCACCGACGAGAAACAGCCGGCCGAAGCGCATCGGCTCGGCGACGAACGAACGCAGCGGCGCGATCGACTTCTCGATGGACGGGCCGGTCGTCATCTTCTCCGCCGTTTCCTGCGGCAGGCGCCGGCGCAATTCGTCCCAGAAGCGATCGTCCGACCATTCCTCGACCTTGTCGTCGAGCGTGCACTGGACATAGTAGCGGCTGCGCGTCGGCGAACGCATCGAGCAGAGCGCGAAGCCGCGTGGATGGTTGGCGTAGATGAGTTCGTGATGCACTGGCGGCACGTCGGCGACGATGCCGAGCCAGCCGAACGGATAGACCCGCTCGAAAGTCTCAAGGCCCTTGCCCTCCACCGCCTTGCGCGAAGCACCGTGAAACCCGTCGCAGCCGGCGATGAAATCGCAGTCGAGCCGATGCGTTAGGCCGTCCTTCTCATAGGTGACATAAGGGCCAGCGCCGTCGAAGTCGTGCGGCTCGACGCTATCCGCCTCGTAGATCGTGACGCCGCCGGTCGAAAGCCGCTTGTCCATCAAGTCGCGCGTGACTTCGGTCTGGCCATAGACCATCACGCGCTTGCCCGTCAGTTCATGAAGGTCAATGTTGTGTCGGCGACCGTTAAACGTCAGGTCAAACCCGTCATGCGGCAGCCCCTGCCGGCGCATTCGCTCGCCCGCGCCCGCCTCGTCGAGCATGTGCGTCGTGCCCTCTTCGAGCACGCCCGCCCGGATGCGGCCCAGCACGTAGTCGCGCGTCTGGCGCTCGAGAATGACGTTGTCGATGCCCGCATTGGTCAGGAGTTGGCCGAGAAGCAACCCCGACGGGCCAGAGCCGATGATGGCGACCTGCGTGCGCAAACGAAATCCTCCCTTGTCCTCGCCACGAGCAATGGCGCATGGCGAAAGGCAGCTCAATGGACATTTGCCGCATCGGATTGCACAATCCGAACATGACGACCGCGCGCACCAAGATTCCCTCCTACCGCCTTTTCGGCGAGCATCAGGACGATCCGGCCGATTTCTGGCTCCATTGCGAGCCGATCCCGGAACGTACGCACCTGCACAATTGGGAGATCGCACTGCATCGGCACGAGCAGTTTTTCCAGCTCTTCCTGTTGCCGCAGGGCTCGGGCGAGATCGTCTCGCAGGACGGCATCCTGGCGTTCACGGCCCCCGTCATCCTGTACATCCCGCCCGATGCCGGCCACGGATTCCGCTTCACCCGCGACATCGACGGGCTCGTGGTGACAGCCTTGGCCGACCGCCTGCGCAGCCTGACGGCGGCCGACCGCGAGATCGCGCGCTTCGCCGAAAAGCTGCGCATCGTCGCCGTCGCGGGCGAGGACGGTACCCGTTCCGCCGAGGCGATCGAGCGGATCGACGCCGAACTCTCCGGCCGATCCATCGGCCGCTCGCTGCTGCTCGAACCCTTGATGACAGAAGCGCTCGTCGCCCTGACCCGGGCCTCGCGCCCCGGCAACGGCCAGCAGGAACAGGATCGCGATCTCGCCCGCATCGAGGCGTTGCTGACGATCGTCGACACGCATTTCCGCGAGCGCCATCCGGTCGGCTTCTATGCGGATCGACTCGGCGTCTCCGCCGCGCATTTGAACCGCATCACCCGCAACGCATCCGGCCTTTCGATCCAGAACCTGATCGACCGGCGCACGCTGGAAACCGCCCGGCGCGACCTGATCTTCACCCCGACGCCGATCAGCAAGATCGCCTATTCGCTCGGCTTTTCCGACCCGGCCTATTTCAACCGCTTCTTCCGCAAGCAGACCGGCCTCACCCCCGGCGCCTTCCGCGACCGCGAGCGGCGGCGGCTGGCGGATTGATCATTGGGCGGTCCAGTCCTCGATCCGCAAATCGGCCACTTGCAAAAAAGCCCGGTCGTTGGTCACGAGAACGCAGTCCGCCTGAAGCGCGTGGGCGGCGATCAGCATGTCGAGCGAACCGAGCGACTTGCCTTCGCTTTCAAGTCCCGCGCGCGTCCGGCCATATGTTGCGGCCGTATCGCTGTCCCAGGGCTTGATCGTCACACGCATCAGGAATTCGCGAACGATCCGATGCAGCCGCACAGCGTCGGGTCGACGCTCGAGGCCGAACAGCAACTCGCCTTCGGTGATGGCGGAGACGCAAATCTCGTGAAGCGGCAATGCCGTCATCCGAACGATGGCAGCGGGGTGCCCGCGCACGATCTGGCTCACCATGTTGGTGTCCAGCATGTACTTCGCGGTCACTCGGTCCAGCCCGCGAATGGATCGCGTTGCGCATCGTCCTGCCGACGCTCTTCAGGCGACAGGAAATCGCCGACCTTTTCCTTGCCGAGCGCCGCGAGAAACCCGTTCCAGTCGTTCGGCTTTTCCGACAGGACGACGTCGCCGCTCTCGTTGCGGCTGACATAGACCTCGGTCCCGTTGAAGCGGAACTCCGCAGGCAGACGGACCGCTTGGCTGCGTCCATTGATGAAGACCTTGGCAATGCGCGTCATGGCATACGTCCTTGATAGATACCAAGATATATATCATCCGCCCGCCTGCGCCACAACGCAGAAAAGGGGCGGTCGCCCGCCCCTTCCCGGATACCAAATCTGCCCGCGCCTACTTGAGCTGGTCGGTGACGACCGCCGAGAACGCGCCTTCCGGCTCCTTGGTGATCGCCGGGTTGTCGGGGGAGACGGCAGAAAGCAGCGTCTGTACGGTCTGTTCGTAGGAAGCCGGATCGAGCGCCGCGCTTTCGCCGACGAGGCCGGCGGCGACTTCCACCTGCCAGACCTGGCTTTCCTCGGTCAGTGCGCCCGAGAGATCGTTCTCGAGAACGATGCCGGCAGCTTCGTCGACATTCTCTTTGGCGTATTCCCAGCCGCGCATGGAGGCGCGCACGAAGCGGACCATCTGGTCGACGAATTCCGGGTCGTCGAGCTTGTCTTCCATGACGTAGAGCCCGTCTTCCAGCATGCCGACGCCCTCGTCCGCATAGTTGAAGACCTTGAGGCTGTCTTCAGGAACGCCTGCATCAAGGAGCTGCTTGAACTCATTGTATTTCATCGTCGAAATGCAGTCGGCCTGGTTCTGCAAAAGCGGGTCGACGTTGAAGGCTTGGCGCAGGACTTCGACGCCCTCTTCGCCGCCTTCGGTCGGCAGGTCGAGCTTGGCCATCCAGGCGTAGAACGGATATTCGTTGCCGAAGAACCAGACGCCGAGCTTCTTGCCCTTGAAGTCGTCGGTCGACTGAACGCCGCTCTGCTCGGAGCAGACGAGCTGCAGCGCCTGGCTGGCGAAGGGCTGGGCGATGTTGACCAGAGGCACGCCGCGTTCGCGCGCGGCAAGGCCGGCCGCCATCCAGGTAGTGATCACGTCGGCGCCGCCGCCGGCGATCACCTGCTCGGGCGCGATGTCCGGCCCGCCCGGATTGATCGTGACGTCAAGCCCTTCCTCCTCGTAGAAGCCCTTGTCCTTGGCGACGAGATAGCCGGCGAACTGGCCCTGGTTGACCCATTTCAACTGGAAGGTGATCGGGTCGAGATCCTGCGCCATGGCCGGCAGCGCGGCCATTGCGACGGATGAGGCGAGCGCACCCATGATGAGCTTTTTCATGTCAGTTCCCCTTTTTTATAGTTCACGTCTTTCCACCACGGATCGACGGATGCCAGAAGGTCACGCCGCGCTCGACGAGCGCGATGAGACCGTAGAAGATCGAGCCGGCAAGAGCGGCCACCGCGATTTCAGCCCAGACCATGTCGACGTTCAAGCGCCCGATGGCGGACGAGATGCGGAATCCCATCCCGACGACCGGCGTGCCGAAGAATTCGGCGACGATCGCGCCGATCAGCGCCAGGGTCGAATTGATCTTGAGCGCGTTGAAGATGAACGGCCAGGCGGCGGGCAGGCGCAGCTTGAAAAGCGTCGCCCAGTGGCCGGCCGCATAGGTGCGCATCAGGTCGCGCTCCATTTGGTTCGACGCGTTGAGGCCAGCGACCGCATTCACCAGCATCGGAAAGAACGTCATGACCACGACGACGGCGGCCTTGGACTGCCAGTCGAAGCCGAACCACATGACCATGATCGGCGCGATGCCGACGAGCGGCAGCGCCGAAACGAAGTTGCCGACCGGCAGCAGCCCGCGCTTCAGGAAGGGCGAGCGGTCGATCAGGATCGCGACGACCAGCCCGGCAAGGCAGCCGATCGCATAGCCGGGCAGCACCGAGCGGACGAAGGTTTGGTAGAAATCGGCCCAGAGCGTCGGCACCGAGGAGGCGATCCGCGCCCAGATTGCGCTCGGCGGCGGCAGGAGCACGGACGGCACGCTGAAGCCGCGAACCAGGCCTTCCCAAAGCACCAGAAGCGCCGCGCCGAAGAGAAGCGGCACGACGAAATTGATCGCCCGCGCCGCCGTCCCGCGCGCCTTGAGGCGGACCAGCCATTCGTTGATTGCCCACGCGACGAGCCAGAAGGCGATGGCTCCCAAGACCAGCGCGTTCATGGCCGTGCTCCGGTGCGCGCAAGCACGATCCGCTGGACGATGCCGATGGCGAGAATGAGCATGGCCGACAATCCCGCCGCCATCAAAAGCGCGGACCAAATCTGCACCGTCTGCCCGTAATAGGAGCCGGCGAGAAGTCGCGAGCCGAGCCCGCCCGCCGCACCCGTCGGCAGTTCGCCAACGATAGCGCCGACGAGGCTCGCCGCGACGCCCACCTTCATCGAGGTGAAGAGGTAAGGCAGCGCCGATGGAAAGCGCAGCTTCCAGAATGTCTGGCCCTGGCTCGCGTGATAGGTGCGCATCAGGTCGAGCTGGATCGTGTCGGGGCTGCGGAAGCCCTTCACCATACCGACGACGACCGGGAAGAACGACAGATAAGTCGAGATCAGCGCCTTCGGCACCAGCCCGGTCATGCCGATGGAGGCGAGCACGACCACGACCATCGGCGCGATGGCGAGGATGGGGATCGTCTGCGAGGCGATGATCCACGGCATCAGCGAGCGGTCCATCGCGCGGTTGTGGACGATCAGCACGGCGAGCAGGATGCCCAGCACCGTGCCCATGACGAAGCCGAGCAACGTCGCCGAAAGCGTGATCCAGGCATGGTAGACGAGGCTGCGCCGCGAGGTGACGTTCTGCCCGACGACAGAATTCCAGAGCTCCACCGCGACCTGATGCGGCGCCGGCAGAAGCGGGCGGTCCTGGCTCATCGTACCGGCGAGGAAATCGACCCACGTCCAGTCGCCCTCGCCGCGCGCGAAGATTTGGAGTTGCCAGGGTGCATTCAGCCAGACCGCAGCCAGATACCAGACGGCAAGGATCGCGATAACTACGATCAGCACCGGCACGGTGGTGCCCTGGCTCACGCGGCTCCAGATACCGGAACGGCCGATCGCACCCCCGGGAACGGCAATCGCGCTCATAGGTCCCGACCCCCCTCTGCCCTGCCGGGCATCTCGCCCTCAAGGGGGGAGATCAAGCGCGTCACCGGGTCCGCCAACATCGTCTCCGTATGGATGGGGCGACGAAGAAAGTGATCTCCCCCCTTGAGGGGGAGATGGGCGGCAGCCCAGAGGGGGGTGAGAACTGAGCCTACATCACTCATAGCTATGCCCCG
This sequence comes from Aliihoeflea sp., assembly GCF_052435475.1. NCBI lineage: Bacteria > Pseudomonadati > Pseudomonadota > Alphaproteobacteria > Hyphomicrobiales > Phyllobacteriaceae > Aliihoeflea > Aliihoeflea sp. The sequence continues at coordinate 87,638 of NZ_JBQVMV010000009.1, read as the reverse complement.
CCCGCAGCCCCTCGCGCACCCTTGCCGCAATCGCCAGGAACTCCGGCGTCTCGCGAATGTCGAGCGGGCGCTCGGCCGGCAGCGTGCTTTCGATCACATCGGTCACGCGCCCCGGCCGCGGCGACATCACCACGATCTTGGTCGACAGGTAGACCGCCTCCGGGATCGAATGGGTGACGAAGCAGATCGTCTTGTTCGTGCGCGCCCAAAGCTGCAGCAACTGCTCGTTCAGATGATCGCGCACGATTTCGTCGAGCGCGCCGAACGGCTCGTCCATCAGGAGAAGGTCCGCGTCGAAGGCGAGCGCGCGAGCGATCGAGGCGCGCTGCTGCATGCCGCCCGACAATTGCCACGGATACTTCTTCTCGAACCCGGCCAGGTTGACGAGGTCGAGCGTGCGCGCGATGCGCGCCTTCCGCTCCTCGCGCGAATAGCCCATGATCTCCAGCGGCAGCGCGACATTGCGCTCGATCGTGCGCCACGGATAGAGCGCGGCCGCCTGAAAGACATAGCCGTAGGCGCGGCTGCGACGGGCTTCCTCGGGCGTCATGCCATTGACCGAGATCGTGCCTGCCGTCGGCTGTTCGAGATCGGCGATGACGCGCAGGAACGTCGTCTTGCCGCAGCCCGACGGCCCGATGAACGACACGAATTCGCCCTTGCGGATATCGAGGTCGACGTCCGACAGCGCATGCACCGGCCCGTCATTGGTCTCGAAGGTGAGCCCGAGCCCGCTGGCGGAAATCACGGTGTCGGAAATGGGTTTCATGAGCATGGATGACCGCTCTGGCGCGCGGCCGCCAGCCATTGACGGCGCGCGTTCTGGAAGGAATTGATGTGACGTTCGCATAGGCCATACGACGTGCCAAGAACAGCGAGGAGGAAGGATGTCCCCATCATCTGCCAAGGCCTGCCGGCTGGTGCGCGCGAAAACGAATTTCGACGGGCGTCAGGGGTTGACCTATGCCGAGGGCATCACGGCCCAGAGCGTCGGTGCGACTGGCCTGTCGATGCACCTCGTCACCATCCCGCCCGGCGCGCGCGCCAAGGCGCATCTGCATGAGAGCCACGAGACGGCGATCTTCGTGACGGCGGGAACGGCGCGCACCTGGTATGGCGAGCGGCTGGAGCACCATGTCGACATGGGCGCCGGCGACATGCTCTACATCCCCGCCGGCCTTCCGCATTTGCCGGTCAATATCGGCGGCGAGCCCTGCACGGCAGTCATTGCGCGCACCGATGCCAACGAGCAGGAGGCCGTCAGGCTCCTGCCCGAACTCGACGCACTCGTGCCCTGAGGTCCGATGCCGGAAACGCCCGGCACCGCAGATGGTCCGAGCCGATCCCATGGATCAAACCCCGCTGGCCGGAATGCCCGAACGCTCGATCTTGCGCGGCGCGACGACTTGCTTCCAGGTCGAAAGCGCCTGGCTGACCGAAGTCTTCGCCTCGCGCGCCACGAACTTGCCGTGACCGGGCCTGGCTTTCACCTCGCCATCTTCGATCGCGACCTCGCCCCGCGTGAAGACGGTTCTCGGCAGGCCCTTCACCTTAATGCCCTCGAACACGTTGTAGTCGATCACCGACTGCTGGCTCGCGGCCGAGATCGTTTTCGTCTTCTCCGGGTCCCAGATGACGATGTCGGCATCCGCGCCTTCGACGATTGCACCCTTCTTCGGGTACATGCCGAAGATCTTCGCCGTGTTGGTCGAGGTCGCGGCGACGAACTCGTTCGGCGTCAGGCGGCCGGTGTTGACGCCGAAGGTCCACAGGACCGGCATCCGGTCTTCGAGCCCGCCGGTGCCGTTCGGAATCTTGGTGAAATCGCCGATGCCGGTGCGCTTCTGATCGGTCGTGAAGGCGCAGTGATCGGTGGCGACGACCTGCAGCGAGCCGGCCGATAGCCCTGCCCATAGCGAATCCTGATGCTGCTTGGAGCGGAAGGGCGGGCTCATCACGCGCCGTGCGGCATGGTCCCAGTCCTTGTCGAAATATTCGGTCTCGTCGAGGACGAGATGCTGCACCAGCGGCTCGCCATAAACGCGCATGCCCTTCTGGCGCGCGCGGCGGATCGCTTCATGGCTCTGCTCGCAGGAAACATGGACAACATAAAGCGGAACGCCCGCCATGTCGGCGATCATGATCGCACGGTTGGTCGCCTCGCCCTCCACTTCCGGCGGGCGCGAATAGCTGTGCGCTTCCGGGCCGTTATTGCCGGCTGCGAGCAGCTTTTGCTGCAGTTGCGCGACGACGTCGCCGTTCTCGGCATGAACCATCGGCAGCGCGCCGAGTTCGGCGCAGCGCTGGAACGACGAATACATCTCGTCATCGTCCACCATCAGCGCGCCCTTATAGGCCATGAAGTGCTTGAACGAGGTGATGCCCTTCTCGACCACGGCCGGCATCTCGTCGAACACCTTCTCGCCCCACCAGGTGATCGCCATGTGGAAGGAATAGTCGCACGCCGCCTTGGTCGACTTGTTGTCCCACATCTGCAGCGCTTCCATCAGCGACTGCTCCGGGCTTGGCAGGCAGAAATCGACCACCATCGTCGTGCCGCCGGCCAGCGCCGCGCGGGTGCCGCTCTCGAAATCGTCGGCCGAATAGGTGCCCATGAAGGGCATTTCCAGATGCGTGTGCGGGTCGATGCCACCGGGCATGACATAACACCCGGTCGCGTCGAATTCCTCGTCGCCGGCCAAGTTCGGCCCGATGGCGGAGATCGTCTCGCCGTCGATCAGGATATCCGCCTTCCACGTCCGGTCAGCGGTGACGATGGTTCCGTTCTTGATGACTTTCGTCATTCTCGTTCCCCTTTTTGATGAGCCGCTTCTTTGGCGAGCGGCTTCAAGGATTTCATTCAAGCGATTACGATTACTCCACGATCTCCGCCGTCTCGACGACCGCATGGAAGAGTACGTCCGCTCCCGCGCGCGCCCAGTCCTTGGTGATCTCCTCCGCCTCGTTGTGGCTGAGCCCGTCGACGCAGGGACACATGACCATCGCGGTCGGCGCGACGCGGTTGATCCAGCAAGCGTCGTGGCCCGCGCCCGAAACAATGTTCCGATGCGAATAACCGAGACGCTCGGCCGCGTCGCGAATGGCACTCACGCAGCCTTCGTCGAAAGCGACGGGATCGAAATGCCCGACCGCCTCGACGTCGCAGGCGATGTCGAGCGCCTCGCAGATCGTCGCCGCTCCATCCTCGATCCGCTCGCGCATCTGCGTCAGCGTGTCGAGGTCTGGCGAGCGGATGTCGACCGTGAAGACGACCTTGCCGGGAATGACGTTGCGTGAGTTCGGGTAGACCTCGACATGGCCGATGGCGCCGACGGCGTCCGGCTGGAAGTCCATCGCGACTTCATGGACGAGTTCGGTGATCCGCGCCATGCCGAGGCCGGCGTTGCGGCGCTTGGGCATCGGCGTCGAGCCGGTGTGCGAATCCTTGCCGGTCAGCGTGAATTGCAGCCACCAGAGCCCCTGCCCGTGCGTGACGACGCCGATGTCGATCCCTTCGTCCTCGAGAATCGGCCCCTGCTCGATGTGAAGCTCGAAGAACGCCTTCATCTTGCGCTGGCCGACTTCCTCGTCGCCCTTCCAGCCGATGCGCTCCAACTCGTCGCCGAAGCGCTTGCCCTTGGCGTCCGTCCGGTCATAGGCCCAGTCGAGGTCGATCTCGCCGGCAAATACGCCCGAGGCGATCATCGCCGGCGCAAAGCGCGTGCCTTCCTCGTTCGTCCAGTTGGTCACGACGATCGGATGCTTGGTCTTGATGCCGAGATCGTTCATCGAGCGGATCACCTCGAGCCCGCCGAGAACGCCGAGAACGCCGTCGAACTTGCCGCCGGTCGGCTGCGTGTCGAGATGGCTGCCGACATAGACCGGCAGCGCGTCCGGGTCCGTGCCTTCGCGGCGCGCGAACATCGCGCCCATCTGGTCGACGGCGACGCTCATGCCCGCATCTTCGCACCAGCGCTTGAAGAGATGCCGGCCTTCGCCGTCCTCGTCGGTCAGCGTCTGGCGGTTGTTGCCCCCGGCAACGCCCGGGCCGATCTTCGCCATCTCCATCAGCGAATCCCACAAACGGTCTGGATTGATTCGCAGATTTTCGCCCGGCGCTGCCATGCTTGTCCCTTATGCTTTCAGTTCGATTTCGACGAAGGACATCGGCGCATCGCCATCATTGATGACGTTATGCTCGACGCCCTCGCTGCGGCGATAGGCGTCCCCCGCCTTGAATTCGACCCGGCGGTTGGTGCCGCCGGGCTCTTCCAGAAGCATCGCGCATGGCGTGATCGTTGTGATCACATAGTCCATGCCGTGCCGGTGCCAGCCCGTCTCCGCGCCCGGCGCGAAGTCCCACCGCGTGACGCGTACCTGGTCGTCATCGACCAGAACCGCGTGCGTCGCCTGCGGGCGGGCCATTCTCAGGCTACCTCGTTCAGCACCGTGCGGACGCAATCGACGATCTCGTCGATCTGGCCCTTCTCGATGATCAGCGGCGGCGAGAGCGCAATGATGTCGCCGGTCGTGCGGATGAGAACGCCCTTCTCGAACGCCTTGACGAAGGCCGAAAACGCCCGCTTGGTCGGCTCGCCGGCGATCGGCTGCAGTTCGATCGCGCCGACAAGGCCGATATTGCGGATGTCGATGACGTTCGGCGCATCCTTCAGCGAGTGGAGCGCATCTTCCCAATAGGGCGCAAGCTCCGCGCCACGGGTCAGCAGCCCCTCTTCCTTGTAGGTGTCGAGCGTGGCGATCGCCGCGGCCGACGCGATCGGATTGCCCGAATAGGTGTAGCCGTGGAAGAACTCGATCATGTGCTCGGGGCCGGTCATGAACGCGTCGTGGATTTCCGACGTCACGAACACCGCGCCCATCGGGATGACGCCGTTGGTCACGCCCTTCGCCGTGGTGATGATGTCGGGCATCACGCCGAAATAGTCGGCCGCAAACGGCGTGCCGAGACGGCCGAAGCCCGTGATGACCTCGTCGAAGATCAACAGGATGCCGTGCTTGGTGCAGATGTCCCGCAGGCGCTTCAGATAGCCCTGCGGCGGGATCAGGACGCCCGTGGAGCCGGCGACCGGTTCGACGATGACGGCCGCGACGGTCGAGGCGTCATGCAGCGTGACGATGCGCTCCAACTCGTCGGCAAGGTCCCCGCCATGCTCCGGCACGCCGCGCGTGAACGCGTTCTTTGCCGGCAGGTGCGTGTGCGGCATGTGGTCGACGCCGGTGAGCAACGTGCCGAACATCTTGCGGTTGGTGACGATGCCGCCGACCGAGATGCCGCCGAAATTGACGCCGTGATAGCCGCGCTCGCGGCCGATCAGGCGTGTGCGCGCGCCCTGCCCCTTCACGCGCTGGTAGGCAAGCGCGATCTTGAGCGCGGTCTCGACCGATTCCGAGCCGGAATTGGTGAAGAAGACGTGGTTCATTCCCTCGGGCGCGACGTCGACCAGCCGGTTGGCGAGTTCGAAGACGATCGGATGGCCCATCTGGAAGGCCGGCGCATAGTCGAGTTCGGCGACCTGGCGCTGCACGGCCTCGGTGATCTTCGGCCGGCAATGCCCGGCATTGACGCACCACAGGCCCGCCGTCCCGTCGAGGATCTCGCGGCCGTCGGTCGTGCGGTAATGCATGTCCTTGGCAGAAGTCAGCATGCGCGGCGCCTGCTTGAACTGCCTGTTGGAGGTGAACGGCATCCAGAATGCGGAAAGATCGTTCGGCGCGACGTTGAGCCGGTTCGACATGACCAAGCTTCCCCTTTTTCGTGTTCCCTTTTCGGCCAACGCTTGGTGTGTCGGACGCAGTCGTGCTACGCATTTTTGACCGATTGGACAAACGTTAGCACCGCCACCATGGCGGTCAAGGACATAGTAGGGGAAATGGCGCAGCATCCTCGCGCTCCACACGCGATGAGCAGCTGGTCCAGTCAATTGGTCCAGTCGGGGTGCAGCCATGGACGCTGAAACGCCCGTCCGCCGTCGCCGCACGCGCATCCAGACCGAGAAGCGCGAACTGATCCTCGATGCCGCGCTCGACGTCTTTTCGCAGCACGGGTTTCGCGGCGCGACCATCGACCAGATCGCCGAGGCGGCCGGCATGTCGAAGCCGAACCTCCTCTATTATTTCCGCTCCAAGGAGGCGATGTTCACGACGCTGATCGAGCGCCTGCTGCAGACATGGCTTGCCCCTTTGCGCGCACTCGACGACATCGGCGATCCGATCGGCGAACTGCGCTCCTATATCCGCCGCAAGCTCGAAATGGCACGCGACTACCCGCGTGAAAGCCGCCTTTTTGCCAACGAGATCCTGCAGGGCGCGCCCCGCATCCAGCACCTGATCGAAGGCGAACTGAAGCCCCTCGTCGACGAAAAGGCCGCGCTCATCAAGGGCTGGATGAAGGCCGGCAAGATCGCCCGAACCGACCCCTGGCACCTGATCTTCTCGATCTGGGCGACGACCCAGCATTACGCCGACTTCGACATCCAGGTCCGCACGGTCCTTGGGCCGGACAGAGGCGGCGACGGCCGGTTCGAGGATGCTGCGCGTTATCTTGAGCAGTTGTTCCTGGAGGGGCTGCGGCCGAAGGGGTGAGCCTTGCGCCTTTGCCTCGATCGACCTATCTTACATTTCGGCCATCGTTAGGCATGAGGTAAGAAATGGGCGATGCAACGACGCTTTCTTCCAAGTTCCAGATATCGATCCCCAAGGCCGTTCGGGATAAGCACAATTGGAAGCCGGGGCAAAAATTTGCCTTCATCCCGAAAGACGGGGGCCTAATGTTGGTGCCCGTGCCGGAGCTTGAGGACCTTCTCGGCATCGCCGAAGGCGCCGACCCAACTGGCTATCGCGACAGAAACGATCGCTATTGATGCGTGTCGTTGACAGTTCCGCCTGGATCGAGTGGCTCGGTCGTGGACGCCTTATCGAGCGTCTTCGACCGATGATGCCGGGGTGGGGATCGCGCGTTGTCCCTACTGTTGTTCAACTCGAGGTCGCCAAATGGCTTAAGCGAGAAGTATCCGAGCGAAGCGCGGACGCTTTCATTGGGCATTCGCAGATGTGTATCGTCGCACCTTTGACGACTGAGATCGCAGTGCGCGCAGCAGAGCTGTGCATCTCGCACAAACTCGCAACCGCTGACGCCATCATCTACGCCACCGCCCTGCACATGGACGCCGATCTCCTGACCTGCGACGCCCATTTCAAGGACCTGCCCGGCGTCGTCTTCCTCGACAAGGGCGGCTAACGATCCGGCGCCATTGCCAGCACCACCAGCGCAGCCATCGTCACCAGCGCACCGGCCGCCACTGCCCCGCTCGCCCAGCCATGGCCGAGCAGCCCTTCATAGAGGATGATGAAGGACGGCGTGAGATAGGTGTAGGCCATCACCTTGGCAGCAGGCAGGCGCATTGCGCCGAACTGGACGAGGAACGTCGTGCCGGCAGTGGTGAAGACGGCAAGATAGGCGACGGCAATCCAGACGATCGCCGGCATTGTCGCCCAGTCTGTCTCGAAAAGTTCCGGCACGGAGTAGAGCGCGATCCAGATGCCGGTGCCGAACAGCGTCCACAACGTGAAGACCGGCAGCGCCTCTCCCCGATTGAGCCGGCGCACCAGCGGCGCATAGGCCGCGTGGCAGGCGACGCCGATGAGGAAGATCAGTTCGCCGAGCCCCAGATCGAAGGCGAGCAACGCGCCCGCATCGCCGCGAAAGATGACCCAGACTGCCCCGCAAGCCGCGACGACGAGGCCGACGAGCACGATTGCGCGCGGCTTTTCGCCGAGGAAGAGCAGCCCGAACCCCGCCGCCATCAGTGGCATCAGCGTGAACACCGCGCCCGTCGCCACCGGCGTCGTCAGGCGCAGCGCAATGAACATGGTGATGAAGAAGACCGCCATCAGGAAGCCGAGCACCGCGTAGCGCCAGACCTCGCGCGGGGCGGGAATGCGCCCCTTGTTCAAGAGCGCGACCGCACTCGCCATCACGCAGATGCCGAAGACGAAGCGCACGGTGTTGATCGCGCCCGGCCCGATATGCGAGGCGGCCATCGCTCCGATCGAATAGGAGCCGGAGACGAGCGCGGCGAAGCCGAGCATCGCCAGATGGCCGACGAGCTTGTCGCGGCCTTGGGCATGGGAGCGCTTCACCGCGATGTCGGCCAATTTGCAATCGTCCTCTTTCACGAAAAATCGGGCGCGGTTTCCCGCGCCCGATGCAATTCACATGAGAAGTTTTGCCCGCGCAAGCCTACTCGGCCGCAACCTTTGCGGCAGGATTGTTCGGATGCGTGGTCCAGTTGGCATAGACGGGCGACACCGTCTTGTCGGTGCGCTGGTCGAGCGCGCCGGCGGCCAGCGCATCCATGGTGATGCAGCTTTCGACCGGACAGACATTGACGCACAGATTGCAGCCGACGCACTCCGCCTCGATCACCTCGAAGTGGCGCTTGCCGTCCACCATGTTGGTGATCGCCTGGTGCGAGGTGTCCTCGCAGGCGATGTGGCAGCGGCCGCACTTGATGCACAGATCCTGGTCGATACGCGCCTTGGTGACGTAGTTGAGGTTGAGATACTGCCAGTCGGTCACGTTCGGCGTTGCGCGGCCGATGATATCGTCGAGGTCGCGATGACCCTTCTCATCCATCCATTCCGAAAGCCCAGTGATCATCTCCTCGACGATCTTGAAGCCATAGGTCATCGCGGCGGTGCACACCTGCGCGTTACCGGCCCCAAGTGCCAGGAATTCGGCCGCGTCGCGCCACGTGGTGATGCCGCCGATCGCCGAAATCGGCAGGCCGCGCGTTTCGGGATCGCGCGCGATCTCGGCCACCATGTTCATGGCGATCGGCTTGACCGCCGGGCCGCAATAGCCGCCATGCGTGCCCTTGCCGTCGATGGTGGGCTCCGGCGCGAAGCTGTCGAGATTGACGCCCGTGATCGAGTTGATCGTGTTGATCAGCGAGACGGCGTCGGTCCCGCCGGCATGGGCGGCCCGCGCGGGCTTGCGGATGTCGGTGATGTTGGGCGTCAGCTTGGTGATGACCGGCATGCGGGTGTATTGCTTGCACCAGCGCACGACCATTTCGATATATTCAGGCACCTGGCCGACCGCCGCGCCCATGCCGCGCTCGCTCATGCCGTGCGGACAGCCGAAATTGAGCTCGATGCCGTCCGCCCCGGTCTCCTCCACCAGCGGCAGAATCGAGCGCCACGCGTTTTCCTCGCACGGAACCATGATCGAGACGACCATCGCCCGGTCCGGCCAGTCGCGCTTGACCTGCTTGATCTCGCGCAAATTGGTTTGCAGGTCGCGGTCGGTGATCAGCTCGATATTGTTCAAGCCCAGCAGCCGCCGGTCCGCACCCCAGATCGCGCCATAACGCGGGCCGTTGACGTTGACGACGGGCGGCCCCTCCTCGCCAAGCGTCTTCCACACCACACCGCCCCAGCCCGCCTTGAACGCGCGCACGACGTTGTACGCCTTGTCGGTTGGCGGCGCGGAGGCCAGCCAGAACGGATTGGGCGACTTGATGCCGACGAAGTTCGAACGAATGTCTGCCATGCTCATGCCCTCCCGTTGGAGCTGAGTGTCCGGTGAATGCTCTCCGCCGCGTCGCGGCCTTGGGCGACGGCGGAGACCGTCAGATCGTCGCCGCCGAAGATGCAGTCGCCGCCGGCCCAGATCTTCGGCGCAGAGGTGCGGCCTTCGTCGTCGACCTTGATGCGCCCGGCCTCCATCGCGATGGCGGAACCGGAGCCATTTAGGGGCATCGCATCGAAGGTCTGGCCGATCGCCTTGAACACCTGATCGGCGTCGATCCGCACAACCTCGCCGGTGCCGGCAACGCGACCGTCGCGGATTTCGGTGTATTCGAGCTCGATGCCGGACACCTTGCCGCCATCCGCCAAAATGCGAACCGGCTTCAGCCAGTGACGGATGGTGACGCCCTTGGACGCCGCCAGATCCTGCTCGAACTCCGAGGCGTTCATGCTTTCCTTGCCACGGCGATAGGCGATGGTCACCTGTTCCGCGCCGAGGAGCTTGGACTGGACCGCGGCATCAACCGCCGTCATGCCGCCGCCGATGACGACGACGCGCCGGCCGACCTGCAATTGCGACAAGTCAGGGGCCTGGCGCAGCGCAGCGATAAAGTCGACTGCGTTTTCCACGCCCTCGAAATCCTCGCCGTCCGCCTGCAGCGCATTGACGCCCGTCAGGCCGGCGCCGACGAACACCGCGTCATAAGTGGCGGCAAGTTCGGAGAGTGCAAAGTCACGGCCCATCATCTGGCCGTTTCGGACCTCGATATTGCCGATCGACAGAACATAGTCGACCTCCGCCTGCGCGAATCCCTCGGGCGCCTTGTAGGCCGCGATGCCGTATTCGTTGAGCCCGCCAGGCTTCGGCCGGGCCTCGTAGATGGTGACATGGTGGCCGTGGGTGGCCAGCCGATGCGCACAGGCGAGCCCCGCCGGCCCGGCGCCAATCACCGCGATCGTGCGTCCAGTCGATGGAGCCGGCTCGTAGAACTGCACGTCCCGCGCCATCGCCGTGTCGGTCGCGTAGCGCTGCAGCCGGCCGATCTGCACTGGCTTACCCTCGGCGACCTCGCGCACGCACACTTCTTCGCACAGCGTCTCGGTCGGGCAGACACGGGCGCACATGCCGCCGAGGATGTTCTGGTCGAAAATCGTCTTGGCCGATCCGAGCGGATTGCCCGTCGAAATCTGCCGGATGAACAGCGGAATGTCGATCGAGGTCGGGCAGGCCTGCATGCAGGGCGCGTCATAGCAGAAATAGCACCGGTCGGATTCTACCAGCGCCTCGTGCCGGTCGAGCGGTGGATGCAAATCCGCGAAATTCTTCGGATACTGGTCCGGGGCCAGCCGCTGCGCGGCAATCCCCTCCTTATAGAGGCCTTCAGCCATTCGGTTCCCCATTATTGGTTTTCCCGAAAGGCTAGCACGGATTCTTTTTTTATCAATCGGTCAAAAATTGGCGCAACGCACACAAACCGCTGATTAATATGAATATTTTTGTCCAGTTATTGCGACTTGGCGAACCGCCCTTATCGCGTTAATCAATGTGCATGACAGAGTTCGCCTTCGCCGCCCCCGCCCAGCCCTCTCTCGCCATTGCCGGCAGCCATCAGCGCTTCCCCATTTGCCGCATCTTCTGCGTAGGACGCAACTATGCGGCGCATGTGCGCGAGATGGGAAATGACGAGCGCGACCCGCCCTTCTTCTTCATGAAGCCGGCCGACGCAGCCTTCGATGCGGCCGGCGACATCCCCTATCCGCCCTTGACGACGAACCTTCATCACGAGGTCGAACTCGTGGTCGCGATCGGCAAGGGAGGCCGGGACATCTCGCCGGATGACGCGCTCGAACATGTCTGGGGCTATGGCGTCGGCATCGACCTGACCCGCCGCGATCTTCAGGAAGAAGCGAAGAAGGCCGCGCGTCCCTGGGAATGGGCGAAGGCCTTCGATCATTCCGCGCCGATTTCGCCGCTGGCGCCTTCGGACGGCATCGGTCATCCGGCATCGGGCCGGGTCTGGCTGTCGGTGAATGGTGCCGCCCGGCAGGAGGGCGATCTGGCGGAACAAATCTGGCCCGTCCCGGACATCATCGCCATCGCCAGCCGCTCCGTCGAATTGAAGCCCGGGGATCTGATCATGACCGGCACGCCGGCGGGCGTCGGCGCCCTTGTCCCCGGCGATAGCATCGAAGCTGGGATCGAAGGCATCGGCGCCATCAGCGTGACGATCACCGGTTATCCCTGACTTGGAATACCGACCTGCAGCAAACGCCGCAGGTCGTTCACACCCTTTCAGGCGTTGTCGCCACCGACGACGTCCCGCATCTTCTGCGCCTTGATGATCGAGCGAGCGTACTGTTCCCAGGACGAACGCAGGTGAAGCATGGTCGTCGTCAGGTTTTCGGCGACCGCCTCGAGTTCCTCGAGCGCCTTGAGATTCTTGGAAAACTGCCCGGCGAGGTCTTCGGAAATGTCGCCCGCCTTGGTGGTCGCGATCATCGCCTTCAGCGCCTTGCCGGTGTCCTGCGCCTGCGGAACGATCTTGGCCAGCGTCTCGTAGGCGGCGTCATACTGGATTTCAGCCGCTTCGAGCTGCGGGCGCTGCTGGTCGAGAACGCGCAGCATGTTGCGCCAGTCGCGCATGCGCCGGTCGAGGTCTTCGCTCAAGCCGGCAAAGCCGCCGGCGATTCGGCGCGGCGCGCGGGTCGTGTCGCCGAGGCCCGGCAGGTTCATCTCGCGGCGCGGACGCGCCGGCTCTGCAGTCTTGGCGGCATCGGCCCTGAGCGCTTCGGTCAATCCCGCGTCCAGTGTCTTGATTGTGCTCTGTTCCACGGCAAACTCCACTTGAATTAGAACTTGTCAACTCTCGCCGGGAAACTGCCTCCGAAAGTTCAAACGCGCAACCGTAACGTTAAAATCTGGTTAACATCCTGATTTGATGTCGCTTGTCGGGTTAAGTAAACACCCACCTCTTCTTGGATGCGTGGCACGTCCTCATCACGATTTTTTTGCCTCTTTTCCCCATCTTTATTCGCATTGGCAGGCGACATCGGCCAAGACCTTCGATAGCTTTCGTTAACCATTCGGGGGAACGGGGTCGTCGTGAAGCCATACGCACATAACGTATTGAATTCGCTTGCCGATTTGCAGGATCAGGAAGCCGCGACCTGGGGCCGTCGCGCCAGCGACGCCGCACGCTGGGGCCTCGGCGACGATCACGCAGAAGCGCGCCGACGCGCGCAGTTGCACCGGGTGGAAGCGCTCGCCCTTCGAGCCGGTATCGACGCCGGCGCCTGAGCCGCGCTCAGCCGCGCATTCGGGTGAACACCGGATCGAACAGGACGGTGTCGAGCATCCTTGCCCGGTGCCGGCGCCCGAGAAATTCGATCTCGAACCCCTCCCGTTCGCCGGCGACTTCCTTCGGCACATAGCCCAGCGCGACCGACGTGCCGGCGTGGTGCGCGTAGCCGCCCGACGTCACCCAGCCCTTGACCTCGCCGCAATGCCAGATCGGCTCGTCGCCGATCACGTCGGCATCAACCGCCTCGACCGCGAAGCTGCGCAGCCGAAGCTTGCCGCCATGTGACCTTTCCGCCGATGCCGCGCTTTTCCCGATGAAATCGGCCACCTTGTCATAGGCGACGAAACGATCGAGCCCGGCCTCAAACGGCCCATAGATCGGCCGGTACTCGCGCGCCCACGAGCCGTAGCCCTTTTCCAGCCGCATCGAATTGAGCGCCCGCGCGCCGAAGAGCCCGATGCCGAACTCCGCGCCAGCGCCGAGCAGCGCATCGAGCACGTGCCGCTGATATTCCGGCGCCATCCAGAGTTCGTAGCCAAGATCGCCCGTATAGCTCACCCGCCCAACGAGGCACGGCGCCATCGCGACATCCATCCGGCGGATCGCCATGAACGGAAAGGCAGCGTTCGAGACATCGGCACGCGTGATCTTCTCCAGAACCCGCCGCGCCTCCGGCCCCGCGACCGACAGCCCGACCAGCGAAAGCCCCAGCGCCTCCACCCGCACCGAGCCGTCCACGGGGAGATGCCGCTCGAACCAGCGCATGTGGAACTGCTCGGCGATGCCGGAGCCGAAGACGAGGTATTCCTGATCGTCGAAGCCCGGCATACCCCCACCCCGCACCCCTCCCCACAAGGGGGAGGGAGACGTGATCTTCTCGGCCTTGGCGTCATCGTTTCCGCCAGGCTTAGACGGAGTAGGCGTTAGCGCCGCGCTGGCGCCCCCCTCCTCCTTGTGGGGAGGGGTATGGGGTGGGGGTGCCTCGCGCTTCCCTCTCAGATTGGCGACCGTAAAATCCCCGATCAGCCTCCCATCTTCCTTCAACATCGGCGCCAGCGTCATCCGCCCCGGCTTCGGCAACCGGCACGCCAGCACCCGGTCGAGCCACGCTTCCGCCCCCGCGCCCGTGACGCGATACTTCGCGAAGCTCGAAATCTCCGACAGCCCGACGCGCTCGCGCACCGTCGCGACTTCACGCCCGACATGCTCGAAATCGGTCGAGCGTCGCCACGAAAAATCGTCCTTCACGCTTTCCGGCGCATACCAGAGCGGCATTTCGAGCCCGTAGGCCACGCCCCATTGCGCGCCCTTTTCCGAAAGGCGGTCGTAGACCGGCGTCGTGCGCAGCGGCCGGCCGGCCGGCAGTTCCTCGTTCGGGAACCGGATCGAGAAGCGCCGCGAGTAGTTCTCGCGCACCTTGGCGTTGGTGTAGGCCATCGACGCCCAGTCGCCGTAGCGCGCGACGTCCATCGCCCAGATGTCGGCGCCAGGGTCGCCCTCGATCATCCAGTTGGCGATGGCAAGCCCGACGCCGCCACCCTGGCTGAACCCGGCCATGACGCCACACGCGACCCAGAAGCCCGGCAGCCCGCGCACCGGCCCGACGAGCGGATTGCCGTCCGGCGCGAACGTGAACGGCCCGTTGATGATCTGCTTGATGCCGGTCTTCTGGAAGGCCGGGAAATGGCGAAACCCGACTTCGAGCGAGGGCGCGATGCGGTCGAGGTCGGGCTCCAGCAACTCGTGCCCGAAGCTCCACGGCGTCTCGACCTCCGACCACGGCTTGCCGGCCTTCTCGTAGGTACCCATCAGCATGCCGCCGCGTTCCTGGCGGAGATAAAGCTCGCCGTCGAAATCGATCGCGTGGATGATTTCAGTGCTGGTCTTGGCGTTCCACGCGGCGACCTCCGGCATGTCCTCGGTAATCAGGTACATGTGCTCCATGGCGAGCACCGGCAGTTCGAGCCCGACCATGCGCCCGACCTCGCGCGCCCACAGCCCGCCGGCATTGACGACATGTTCGGCAACGATCTCACCCTTGTTCGTCGAGACCTGCCACAGCCTGTCCGGGCGCCGCGCGATCCCCTCGACCTTGGTGAACCGCTCGACCGATGCGCCAAGCTTGCGCGCGGCCTTGGCATAGGCGTGCGTCACGCCCGACGGATCGAGATGGCCGTCAACCACCGTGCGCACCGCGCCGACGAACTCGCCCGGATCGAGAAGCGGCATCAGTTCGCCGGCTTCCGTTGCCGAAATCTCCTCCAGTTCGATGCCGAGATAGCGCCCCTTGGCGACGAGGTTGCGCAGCCAGTCCATCCGCGCCGTGGTCGCCGCCAGCATCACGCCGCCGGTCAAATGGACGCCAGTCGCCTGGCCGGAAAGCTCCTCGATCTCCTTGTAGAGGCTGATCGTATATTTCTGTAGCTTGGCGACGTTCGGGTCGCCATTGACCGTGTGCATGCCCCCGGCCGCATGCCACGTCGACCCGGACGTCAGTTCGTCGCGCTCCAGAAGCACCACATCCGTCCACCCCGCGCGTGCGAGATGATAGAGCACAGAGCACCCCACCACCCCGCCCCCGATGACCACGACACGTGCATGCGATTTCATGGAAATTCCTGTGAAGTCAGATGGTTGGATTGGTTGGTGGAATCGGGGTGGAAGGACGTTCCAGTCGCCAGCGCGTGCGCTCCTTCGCGCCCCCCTCTGTCCTGCCGGACATCTCCCCCGCGAGGGGGTGATCAGTCTCGTCGCCGACACCGCGTAATCTCCCCCCATGCGAGGGAGATGTCCGGCAGGACAGAGGGGGGCGCCGTAGAGCGCCGACTTCAAGCGATCAGCGAAAATCACGGCTCCCCGCCCCCGATCTCCTCGCGCCGCCGCGCCACATAATCATCGAGCGCCTCGCGAACCCCCGCATCCATCGCCGGCTCCACATACTCCTCCAGCGCCTTCTTCCAGACCGCCGTCGCGCGGTGCGTCGCGTCCAACCCGCCCGCCTCCTCCCAACTTTCATAGTTCTGCCAGTTCGACAGGATCGGCTGGTAGAACGCCGTGGAGTAGCGCTCCAGCGTGTGGGCATCGCCGAAGAAGTGCCCGCCCGTCGGCACGCGGCCGAGCGCGTCGAGTGCCAGTTCCCCCTCATCGACGGCGATGGGCTGCAGAAACTCCATCATGTGCTGGATCATCTCGACGTCGATGACGAACTTCTCGAAGCTCGCCGTCAGCCCGCCCTCCTGCCAGCCGGCGGCGTGGTAGACGAGGTTGCCGTGGCCGAGGATCGCGCCCCACAGCGCCATCATGGTTTCGTAGGCGCCTTGCGCATCGGCGGCATTGGAGGCCGAGCCCGGCGTCGTGCGGTAGGGCAGGCCATAGCGCCGCGCGAGCTGCCCCGAGGCGATGTTCGCCTTCGTGTTCTCCGGCGTGCCGAAGGCCGGCGCGCCGGACTTCATGTCGACATTCGAGGTGAACGCGCCATAGATCGCCGGCGCGCCCGGCCGCACGAGCTGCGTCAACGCGATGCCGGCCAGCGCCTCGGCATTCTGCTGCGCCAGCGCGCCCGCCAGCGTCACCGGACTCATCGCCCCCATCAGCGTGAACGGCGTCACGCAGACCGACTGGCCGTGCTCCGACATCGCGATCATGCCGTCCAGCATGTCGCCGTCGAACCGGCGCGGCGAGTTCACGGAGATAATCGTCGTCACCGCTGGGTCATCGCGCATCTCATCGAGCGTCAGCCCCCGCGCGATCGCCGCCATCTTCACACCGTCCAGCGCCCGCCCCGCGCCGATGGCGGAGACGTGAAACGCCTTGTCGGTCAGCTTGAGATTGGCGCGATAGGTGTCGAGATGGCGCGAACTGGCGGGCAGTTCGATCGGCGCGCAGACCTGGTTGCCAAGCATGTGGATGCAGTTGAAATGCTGCGCCAGCCGCACGAGGTCGCAATAATCCGCATAGTTTCCCGACCGCCGCCCGCGCTCCATGTCGTGGACGTTGGGCGGGCCGGCGACGAGGGTGAAATTGATCGCATCGC
Source organism: Aliihoeflea sp. (assembly GCF_052435475.1). Taxonomy (NCBI): domain Bacteria; kingdom Pseudomonadati; phylum Pseudomonadota; class Alphaproteobacteria; order Hyphomicrobiales; family Phyllobacteriaceae; genus Aliihoeflea; species Aliihoeflea sp. Next base: position 70,751 of record NZ_JBQVMV010000009.1, on the reverse strand, counting down.
CGCCGATCGTCAGCCGGTTCGCCAAATTGCGCGGCGTCAGGTGAAACCACGACGGCGCCTTGGCAACCGCTTCCAGCACGAGCCCCCGGTCGAGCCGGACGAGCCCGCTCGCATGATCGACGTCCGCCCCCGCCGCCGCGAAGATCGAACGCGCCCGCGCACTCATGATCTCGACGCCGAAATTCTCTAGGATGTGCATCGAGGCGTCGTGGATCGCCTCGATCTGGTCGGCTGAGAGCAGCGCCATCGGCGGATAGGGATTGCGCACCGCGCGGCGCGGCAATTGCGCGATTCCCGCATCTTCGGATCGGCGGGCACGGTCGGCGGAACGGCGGCGGCGCTGCTGTGTCATGCCGCCAATGTGCAAAGCGGCCGCAGGCTTCGCTAGAAGAAATACGACACCGCGTTACGATGATTGCGCCAGTTCACGCCGGCATCGATAGAACGATACAACAAGAGCGACATAACATGCCGCTCCTTTTAAATCGCAGTAGGCTTCTCGCTTCAGCCCTTGTCCGAACCGTTCACCGGCCGGGCACCGATCGCGCGGCGCGCTTCCTCGGGCGAAGCCGCCACGTCGATGGGCCGGCTCGGCTTCGCCATCGACCCCGCCGCCTCGGCTTCTTCCTTCGCGGTGGCGGCAAGGCCAGGTTTCACCTCGGCGCTCGCGGCAGACCGCCCCTCGCCCGCTTCCGTCAGCGATTTTTCCGGCGCGGAATCACCCGGCACCGCCGTCGCCGCCTTCGACGCCACGACCGGCGGCTCGCCGCCCGGCACGCCATCGTCCACCGGATGTTCTGCGGCGTCCTGCACATGGCCGCGCGGCGCATCCGCAGTCGGCGGCAGGCTGGCAGCGTCAATGGGCTTGTCGCCATCGAAGCTGATCACCGGCTCCATCTTCGCCAGTTCGCCATCGTCGAGCCAGCAAAGGCTCTTGTGCCCGCCGCCAAGCTCGCGCAGCGGTGGCAGCTCGCTCTCGCATTTGTTGCCGGGCACCAGATGCTTGTAGTTGCAGCGCGTCTGGAACGGGCAGCCCGAAGGCGGGTTCATGGCCGAGGGAATGTCGCCTTCGAGCACGATGTGCTTCTTGACCACCGACGTGTCGGCGATCGGAATCGCTGACAAAAGGGCCTCGGTATAGGGGTGGTAGGGCGGCGCGAAGATCTGGTCGGTCGTCCCCTGCTCCACGATGTGGCCGAGATACATGACGACCACGCGGTCGGCGAGATAGCGCACGACCGACAGGTCGTGGCTGATGAACAGCATCGTCGTCTTGTTCTTGCGCTGGATGTCCATCAGAAGTTCGGTCACCGCCGCCTGCACCGAGACGTCGAGCGCCGACACCGGCTCGTCGGCCACCACCACCCGCGCATTGCCGGCAAAGGCGCGCGCGACGCCGATGCGCTGCTTCTGCCCGCCCGAAAGCTGGCGCGGCATGCGCGTGGCAAACGCGCGCGGCAGCTTCACGAGATCGAGCAGTTCGAACATGCGCTGTTTGCGTGCGGCGGTGTTGCTGCCGACCTTGAACTTTTCCAGCGTGCGGATGATCTGCGCGCCGACCGAATGGCTGGGATTGAGCGTGTCGAACGGGTTCTGGAATACCATCTGGATCGACGAGATCGTCTCCGTGTCACGGCCCTCGATGGGCGTACCGCCGATCGACTTGTTGTCGAGCGTCACCGTCCCGTCGGTCGCCGTCTCCAGTCCCAGCAGCACCTTCGCCAGCGTCGACTTCCCGCAGCCGCTCTCGCCGACGATCGCAACCGTCTCGCTTTCGCGCGCCTCGAAGCTGATCTGCTCGTTGGCCTTGACGGTGCGCGTGTCGCCGCCGCCGAAGATCGCATTGGCCGCGACCTCGTAGTGCTTCTTCAACTTCTCGATCTTGAGCACCGGCGCGCCCGGCTTCACCGCTTCCTTCTGCGTCTTCGCGCCTTCCGGCAGCGCCGCCCAGTCGATCTGGTCGAACCGCACGCAGCGGCTCAAATGCCCTTCATGCCCTTCGACCACCACCATCGGAATTTCGGCGGCGTTGCACACGCCCTCCACGAAATGGTGGCAGCGAGGGCCGAAATTGCAGCCCTTCGGCCGTTCGTGCGGCAGTGGCAACTGGCCGGGAATGGCGATCAGCGGCCGCGAGTTCTTGTCGGCGCCCGGCAGCGGGATCGAGCGGAAAAGCCCCTGCGTATAGGGATGGCGCATATGGTCGAAGACATCGCGGATCGAGCCCGTCTCCACCGCCTCGCCCGAATACATCACCGTTATCCGGTCGCAGGTCTCGAGGATCAGGCCGAGATTGTGCGACACGAAGATCATCGACGTGCCGAAGCGCTTGCCGAGATCCTTGACGAGCTGGACGATGCCGGCCTCCACCGTTACGTCGAGCGCCGTCGTCGGCTCGTCGAGAAGCAGCAGCGCGGGCTTCGACAGAAGCGCCATGGCGATGACGATGCGCTGCTGCTGGCCGCCCGAAAGCTGGTGCGGATAGGAATCCATGATGCGCGCGGGGTCCGGCAGCCGCACGGCCGTCAGCATGTCGAGCGCGCGGTCATAGGCTTCCTTCTTGGAAACCTTCTCGTGGATGATCGGCACTTCCATCAACTGCTTGCCGACCTTCATGGCCGGGTTCAGGCTCGCCATCGGCTCCTGGTAGATCATCGCGATCTTGTTGCCGCGAATGGCGCGAAGTTCGTCATCCGACATGTCGCCCATGTCGCGGCCCTGGAACTTGATCCGCCCGCCGACGATCTTCCCGACATTGGAGAGATCGCGCATGATGCCGAGCGACACGGTCGACTTCCCGCACCCGGACTCCCCCACGATCCCCATTGCCTCGCCCGGCATGACCGAGCAGGAAAAATCCATCACCGCCGGGATTTCCCCGCGCTTGGTGAAGAAGGAGATGGACAGGTTCTCGATCTCCAGGATCGGCGCGGCGCCCTCGACGGTGGAGGATTTGACGGTCTCGTTCATGGCATCAATCCTTCAACGATTGCTCGCGCAGCGCATCCGCCAGCAGATTGAGACCCAGAACGAAACTCATCAGCGCAATGACCGGCGGAAGCGCGGGATGCACATAGGCGCGCAAAAGGCGGCTCGCATCCTTGATCGCCGTTCCCCAATCGGGACTTTCGGGCGACAGGCCGAGGCCGAAATAGCCGAGCGTGCCGAGCAGGATCGTCGTGTAGCCAATGCGCAGGCACGCATCGACGATCAGCGGCCCGCGCGCATTGGGCAGCACTTCCCACAGCATGATGTACCAGGGCGTCTCGCCCCGCGTCTGCGCCGCCGCCACGTAGTCGCGCGTCTTGATGTCCATCACCAGCCCTCGCACGATGCGGAAGACGCCGGGGCTCGATGCGAACACCACCGCGACGAAGATGTTGAGCTCGTTCGGCGAAATACGGATGAGACGAAGCGGGTCGGCGTCGAACACCAGCCCCGCATAGATCCAGCCGCCGATCAGAAATGTCAGCCCGAGCTGGATCGCGAGCAGGCCCGGCCGGTGCTTGTTGCGGGTATAGAAGAGCGTGGCGAAGAAAATGATCGGGAACAGGAAGAACAGCCCCGCCATCGCATAGGGGATCGGCGTTTCCATGATGCCGGGGGTGACCAGCAGATAGAAGAGCAGGATCACCGGGAAAGCTAGGACGAGATTGGCGAGGAATGACAGGAACGAGTCGATCCGCCCGCCATAATAGCCAGCCGGCAGCCCCAGCGTCGTGCCCACCATGAGCGCGAATCCCGTCGCCGCCGGCGCAATCAGGAGCACGATCTGGCTGCCATAGATGGTGCGCGAGAAGATGTCTCGCGCCAGCCGGTCACCGCCGAACAGATAGGCCTGGCCGGATTCCGTCTCGATCGCACCGGGCAGCGCGTCCTTCATCATCAGCATCTGGCCGAGCGGATCGAACGGCGCGATGGTGCCGGCAAAGATCGCCGTGAACAGCCAGAAATAGCAGATCGTCACGCCGACCACGCCGACCGGATTGCCGAAGAGTTCGCCGTAAAGACCAAGCCGTTTGCGGAACGCGAAGCTCGCGCCGAGGACGATGGCAAGCGCGATCCAGACCGGCCAGAACCTGGCGAGGACGCCGGTCAGAATGCCGAATGCGCTCAAATATTCGTGCTCCATGCCCGCCCCCTACTGAACGCGAATGCGCGGATTGAGATAGGCATAGCCGACGTCGGAGATGAGCTGCGTGAACAAGACCACGAAGACCGAGACGAGCGAACAGCCGAGAAGCATGTCGATGTCGTTATTGCCGGCCGCCTCCACCAGCGTGAAGCCGAACCCCTGGTAGCGGAACATCACCTCGACGATGACGACGCCGGTCAAGAGCCATGGAAACTGCAGCATGATGACCGTGAACGGCGCGATCAGCGCGTTGCGCAGCGCGTGCTTGATGACGACGGTCGAAAAGCCGAGACCCTTCAGCCGCGCCGTGCGGATATATTGCTGCGTCATCACCTCGACCATCGAGGCGCGCGTCATGCGGGCGATGTAGCCGATGCCGTAGATCGCCATGGTCATCACCGGCAAGGTGAAATTATTGAAGGTGATGCCCTGATTAGTCGCGCTCGCGGCCGAGCCGTTGAGCCAGCCGAGCCATGAAGCGAAGATCACCGTGAAGATGACGCCCGAGACGTATTCGGGCGTGGCTGTCGTGGTGATCGCGGCAACCGACAAGGTGCGGTCCGTCCGCGTGCCCTCCCGCATCCCCGCGAGGATACCCATCAAAAGCGCGATGGGGACCATCGTCACCATCACCCAGAACATCAGCTTGCCCGTCGCCGCCAGCGCCGGGAACAGCCTGTCCTCGACCGACGTACGGAACTTGGTCGAACAGCCCCAGTCGCCCTGGATGATGCCCGAATAGCCCGGCTCCATCGGGCCGGAGCAGTAGCTGAACCGCGGTTGCGGCTCGCCTGCGGCATTGGTCGCCGGATGCTTGGGCACCACGCCGAGCCACTGGCCGTAGCGAACGAAGAACGGCTCGCGATACCCGTTATTGACCAGCCATTGCTCGATCTGCGCGTCCGAGGACCGCATGTCGATCTGGCTGATCGACAGGCGCCGCAAATTCGGCTCCAGATTGACGAGGAAGAACACCACCAGCGTCAGGCAGACCATGGTGAGTGCCATGACGCCGAGACGCCGTAGGATGAATGACAGCATGTGCCCCCTGCCGTTCTGGTTGGGGTTTTATTGTTATGTTCCCGAAGCAGTCTAGCGGAGGCCGGGTCGCGGCCTCCGCATTTCGCGTCGCAAGCGCGTGATCAGGCGCCTTCGGCCAGCCACACCTTGCCGAGATCGATCTCGAAGGTCGGGTGCATGCCGTGATTCTTCACTGCCTCGACCGAGTGGTTGTAGAGCGTGCGCCAGTAGGGCTGGATGATGATGCCCGAGTCCTGGATGATCGTCTCGATCTTGCCCATCACTTCCTTGCGCTCTTCCGAATCCCCGATCGCCAGGCCCTGGGCGATCAGCCCGTCGAGCTCTTCGTTCGCAAAAGCCGTCTCGTTCCAGCTTCCGCCGGACTTGTAGGCGAGCGCGATGACCTGGATGCCGAGCGGGCGCATGTTCCAGTTCGTGGCGGAGAAGGGATACTTCGTCCAGTCGTTCCAGAAGGTCGAGCCCGGCAGCACCGTCCGCTTCACCTTGAAGCCGGCATCGCGAAGCTGCGCGGCGACGGCATCGCACGAATTGCGGTGCCAGGTTTCGTCGACCGAGATGATTTCGTGCTCGAAATCCATCTGGCCGGCTTCTTCCATCAATTGCTTGGCGCGCTCGACATCGCGCTCATGCGTGGCAATCTCGACGTGGTCCGGCTGGATCGGCGCGACGTGGTAGTTGTCGGCCTTCTCGCCGGCATTGTCGATGCCGAGCTGGAGAATGACGTTGTTGTCGACGCCATACTGCACGGCCTTGCGCACGTTCTGGTCGTCATAGGGCGCATTGTCGACGTTCATGCGGATGCACAGCGTCGTGCCCGTCATGACTTCCGACCGCACGAGCCCGATGCCGTCCATGATGTCGAGATAGTCCGACGTCGTCTCGTAATTGGTGTGGACCTCGCCGGATTCGAAGGCCGAAACCATCGCCGCCGGATCGGTGCCATAGTCGATGAACTCGATGCCGTCGAGATAGGCCTCGCCGTCCCACCACGCGCCATTGGTGCGGCGCTGGAAGACGATGCGGTCACCGACCGAATAGGACACGAGTTCGAACGGCCCGGTGCCGATCGGGTTCGCCACCCAGTCCGCGCCGGTCTCGTCGAAGGTCGGATGGACGATCAGCGCCGGATAGTCGGCGAAGCCGGGAATGATGGACACGTCCGGCTCGGGCAGCGTCAGCTTGATCGTGTAATCGTCGACGCGCTCGATCGCGCCTTCGCGCAGCTTCTTGGTCTCCGGATCGATCATCGATGAGACGCGCGTCGCCATCGAGTTGCCTTCGGCTTCCTGGTCGGCCCAGCGCGTCAGATTGTAGATGACGTCGTCCGCATTGAATTCGTCGCCATTCGTCCAGGTCACGCCCTGGCGCACGTTGAGGATGTATTCGGTCGCGTCCTCGTTGACTTCCCAGCTTTCCAGCAGCCGGCCTTCGAAGGTGAAGTCACGGGTATACTTGACCAGCGGCTCGAGCGACTGGCGCATGCCGTTGGCGATTTCGGACCAGTCGGCCGTGCGCGGGTCCTTGTTGGCCTTGACGAACATGGCGACGCGCAGCGTGCCACCGGTGACGGGCTCGCCTGCGTCCTGCGCAAGCGCCTTGCCCGGCATCGCCATGCCAAGCATCGAGTAGGCAAGCGCCGTTGTCGCGCCGAAGGTGCTGGCCAGCGCCAGGAATTCGCGACGGTCCAGATCGCCGGCCTTGGCCTCTTCCGCCATCTTTTCGATATGCGCGGGAACGCGATCGCCTTCGCTCTTGAAGAACCTCATGACTGTCATCTCCCATTATTTTTGCCTGAACCCCTAGCATCCCGTATCGGCCCGTCATTGTCAAAAACGATGCCGGATCAGGATGTTCGGCGCTGAATGTGCCCCGCAACGCCTGCCGCTAACCGCGCAAATGCGACATGGATGGCGCTTTTTCGCCACTGATGCGACAAAAATTGACGTTACGTCGCCTGCCACCCAAGTGGCGGCCGGGCCACAGAAGCATGCAGTGATAACAAGTTGGTGACAGCGCCGATTGACGCGGGCTTTCTCGCCCTGCTACCCATCCGACAGCTTGAGGTGCCTAGCGTCGTCGGACGCTGGCTAAGAGGGAATACGGAAGGACGAAGCTTCGTCCGAGCCGTGGCTGCCCCCGCAACTGTAAGCGCCGAGGACATTCGACAACCCACTGGGCTCGCCCGGGAAGGGGAATGATCCGCCGAAGCGCGAGCCAGGAAACCTGCCTCGAGTGTCACCTTTTGCCGGATGCGGGGCGTGTCCGGGGCTGTGTTTCGCAGTGGTGACTTCTGTCATCGCTGGCGATATCGGGGCTGCAACGGTTCCTTTTCCCAGCATCGTTGAGAAGCTTGAGCTGCCGCCCGCGACACGTGGCCGGCACGGGGGATCGAATGCATATTTCCAATTTCGGCACGGCCTGCGCCGTCTCCGCCATCGCCATTCTGGCAAGCCTGCCGGCACACGCCCAGTTCACCGAACTGCCGCAGATCGTCGTCACGCCCAACCGCGCGCCGACCGACGCGACCAAGACCGGCTCGCGCGTCGAGACCGTCTCCCGCGAGGAGATCGAGGAAAAGTCGCAGCCGCTCGTCATCGACTATCTCGACCGCCTGCCCGGCATTTCCATCTCCACCCCCGGCGGCCCCGGCGGCGAAGGCTCGCTCTCGGTGCGCGGCGCACCACGCCGCTACGTCAAGACACTCTATAACGGCATCGACATTTCGGACCCGACCAGCCCGCAGGTCCAGACCTCCTACCAGTATCTCCTCTCGTCCGGCATCGACACGATCGAGGTGCTGAAGGGCTCGCAATCGACCCTCTACGGCTCCGACGCCATCGCCGGCGTCATCGGCCTGTCGACGCTCGGCGACATCGAGCCGGGCGTGACGCATCTCCTGCACGGCGAAGGCGGCTCCTTCGGCACCGCCCGCGGCTCCTACGGCCTGCGCGCCGCCAACGAAGACGCCAAAGCCGCCATCAACATCGCCGGCTTCCGCACCGACGGCATCTCGGCGGCGGCGGCTGGAAGCGAGCGCGACGGCTACGAGAACGTCACCTTCGACGCCGCGGGCGAGTACCGCGTGAACGAGGCCGTGTCGGTGTTCGGGTCATTGCTCTACATCGATGCGAAGGCCGAGTATGATGAGGATTTCGCTTCTCCACCGGCCGACGATCCGCTGGGGATTAATCGCAATCTCAGCAGGCAAGTGGCTGGACGCGCCGGCTTCAACGTCGATCTGTTGGACGGGCGTCTCCGAAACCAGTTCTCCGTGCAGGCTTTCAACATCGATCGCCGCATCCGCTCGGCATCGGCGTTCGGTCCATTCGATGCTGACTATGGCGGCCGTCGCACAAAGTTCGACTATCAGGGCGCGTTCGATGCGAACGACTGGCTGACGCTGCAGTACGGCGCCGACCACGAGCAGCAGGATGCCCGAATCACCGACAATTTCGGCACGGACACGGACAATGATTTCTCTCTGACAGGCGTATGGGGCCAGATCGTCGCCGAACCGGTGGCCGGCTTCGTGTTCACCGGGGGTCTTCGCCACGACAGCCATTCCGAGTTCGGTAGCTACACGACCTATCGAGCTACCGGTTCCTACGAGTTCGACACTGGCACACGCATCCACTCGTCGCTCGGAACCGGATTCAGGGCTCCAAGCCTCTACGAACTGTTCGCCCCGCCCTCGTTTACGGGAGGACCATCCGTCGGCGACCCAACCCTTCAGCCCGAAACCAGCGTTTCCTTCGACGTCGGAGTGGAGCAGCGCTTGCTCGATGATCGTGCGGTTCTCGACGTCACGTTCTTCTACCTCGATATCGACGACCTGATCGTCAACAACGTTGGCACAGGTTTCACGTACGAGCAGACGGATGGTACGTCGAAGCAGCGCGGCGTCGAAGCTTCCGTCATCTACGACGTCAACGAGTGGCTGGCTCTCGGCGCAGCCTACACCTACACCTCCACCCGCGACGCCAACGGCAATCGCACCGTCCGCGTCCCCCGCCACGAGATCGGCCTGTCGGCAGCCTACCGCCCGGCGGAAAAGTGGACGATCTCCGCCGACGCCAAGATCGCGGTCGACACGGTGGATGCCGGTGCCTTCGAACTCGACGACTACGTACTCGTCAACGCCAAGGTGGCCTACCAGGCAACCGAAAGCACCGAGTTCTACGTCCGCGCCGAAAACCTGCTCGACCAGGACTACCAGACCGTCCGCGGCTACAACACGCCCGGCTTCGGCGCCTTCGCCGGCTTCAAGTCGAGGTTCTGATGCAAAACGGTTCGGCAGATCGTGAAGGTGGGTGCTTTGTCACTACCCCCCTCTGGCCTGCCGGCCATCTCCCCCTCAAGGGGGGAGATCAAGCGCTTCGGCGACGAGCATGTTCTCCCCCCTTGAGGGGGAGATGGCCGGCAGGCCAGAGGGGGGTGCTTCTCGCATGCTTTGCCACTATTGGCATGAGCTCTGCCCACGCCGCCGACCTCCCCCGCATCATGTCGATGAACGTGTGCACCGACCAACTCGTCCTCCTCCTCGCCGAGCCCGAACAGATCGCCTCGCTCTCCGACCTCTCCCTCGACCCCTCCCTCTCCTTCCTCCACACTGACGCCGCGCCCTATCCCAAGAACAGCGGCCGTGCCGAAGAAGTATTCCTCTCCAAACCCGATCTCGTCGTCACCGGCACCTTCTCGCTCCACAACACGACAGCCCTCCTCGAAACACTGGACTTCGCCGTCGAGGAATTCGCCTATAACCAGTCCGTCGACACCATCCCCGGCGAAATCCGCCGCATGGGCTCCCTCGTCGGGCAGGACGCGAAGGCTGAAACCATCGCATCGGCCTACGAGCGCGACCTCGCCGCCCTGCGCGCCCGCCAATGCCCCATGAAACCGACCGCCATCGCCTACGAGCAGAACGGCGTCGTCCTTGGCGAAGGCACGCTCGCCGACAGCGTCATCGACGCCGCAGGCCTGACCAATCTGGCGACCGAACTCGGCTATTCCGCCATGACGCCGCTGCCGCTGGAAGAACTCGTCTCCCAGCAGCCCGACATCGTCATCGTCTCCGAGCCGATGGCGGACGCCCCTGCCCTCGCTGACCAGATCGCGCACCATCCGGCCCTGCGCGCGCTCGAAACGTCGCGCATCGGCGCGTTCGTTCCGCGCGGTGCCTGGGCCTGCGGCGGGCCGTTCGTCATCGACGCCGTCCGCGCCTTGACCGAGTTGCGCGAAGAGATCGCTTCCTGCGATCCGGCGCGGTAGAAGGCGCGATGCTGAACGCCATCCTCGGCCTTGCCTGCCTTGTCCTGACCGCCGCCTCGCTGCTCGTCGGCCCGGCCGATCTCGATCTGCGATCGAGCGTCGACGGCCTCTTCGCCGGCGGCGACGCGGCCGCCATGATCATCATGCAGGAAATCCGCCTACCGCGCGCGCTCCTCGCGCTCACCATCGGCGTCAGCCTCGGCCTCGCCGGCGCAGTGCTGCAGGGCCTCTTGCGCAATCCACTCGCCGAGCCCGGCCTCATCGGCGTCACCTCATCCGCATCCTTCGGCGCGGTGGCGATCTTCTACACCGGGCTTGCCGGCGCCTCACTCTATGCGCTGCCGGCCGGCGCGCTCGCGGGTGCAGCCCTGTCCGTCGTGCTCCTCCTCGCCATCGCCGCGCGCAACGGCGCGACGCTCACGCTCATCCTCGCCGGCGTCGCGCTCACCAGCCTCACCGGCGCGCTGACCTCGCTCATCCTGAACCTGTCGCCCAACCCGTTCGCCTCCTATGAGATCATCTTCTGGCTGCTCGGCTCCCTGCGCGACCGCTCAATGAGCCATGTCTGGCTGGCGCTGCCGCTGATGGCGCTCGGCTGGCTCCTGCTCGCCGCCTCCGCCCGCGCGCTCGACGCGCTGTCGCTCGGCGAGGAAGCCGCCTCCAGCCTCGGCATCCGCCTCTCGGGGACCCGGCTCCTGGTCGTGCTCGGCACCGCGCTCGCCGTCGGCGCGGGCACGGCGGTCGCCGGCGCCATCGGCTTCATCGGCCTCGTCGTCCCGCACCTCGTTCGCCCCTTCACCGACCGCCTGCCCTCGAGCCTTCTCGTCCCGAGCGCGCTCGGCGGCGGCGCGCTGCTTCTGGGCGCCGACATCGCCGCCCGCCTCGTCGTGCCGACGCGCGAACTCAATGTCGGCGTGCTGACGGCGCTGATCGGCGCGCCCTTCTTCCTGTGGCTGGTCGTGCGCGCCCGGCGGGAGCTGTTCTGATGCTCACCGCCCGCAACCTCTCCGTCAGCCTGTCCGGCCGCGCCATCCTCCACGATGTCGCGCTGTCGCTTCAGCCCGGCGAAGTCGTCGGCCTCCTCGGCCCCAATGGCGCCGGCAAGTCGACGCTGATGCGCGCTTTGTCCGGCCTGCTGCCCTTCTCGGGCACTGTCGAACTCGACGACCAGAACCTCGCCGCCATGAGCGACCGCGCCCGCGCGCGCGAAATCGCATTCCTCCCGCAAGCCCGCGCCATCGCGTGGCCGCTATCTGTCGAAAACGTCGTCCGCCTCGGTCGCTCTCCCTGGCGCGGCTTGGGCGCGCTGTCGCCAAACGACCTCGCCATCGTTAGCGACGCGATGGAGGCCATGGATATCGCCGCGCTCGCGGACCGCCCCGTCACCGAACTCTCCGGCGGCGAACAGGCCCGCGTCCTCGCCGCCCGCGCCATGGCACAGACGACGCCGATTCTCCTCGCCGACGAACCCGTCTCCGGCCTCGACCCCGCCCATCAGATGATCATGATGGCCGCCTTCCGCCGCCTCGCCGGCGAGCGCCGCGCCATCCTGGTCTCGCTCCACGACCTGACCCTCGCCGCCCGCTGGTGCGACTGGTTGATCGTGATGGCCGAAGGCCGCATCGTCGCCGAAGGCAGGCCCGCCGACATCATGACCGGCGAGCGCCTGCGCCAAGTCTTCGGCATCACCGCCCACATCGCCCACGACGAATGCGGCATGATCTTCGCGCCGACAGGTCTGGCGATGCTCGAGGGTCCGAAGGTTTAAGCGGCTCGGGCCGTGGAGTTCGGTCGAAGGAGACCCCCACCCTTTATCCCTCCCCACAAGGGGAGGAAGGCATCCACGTGGAGCCCAATCCTTCAAACTGGATGACTCATCAATAAGTCAGGCGCGACGCTGACGCCCTCCTTCCCCTTGTGGAGAGGGATAAAGGGTGGGGGTCAATTCACAAAGAACTTCGGCGCTGACCTCAACTCAACGTCCGCCGCACGGCATCCCGCCACCCCGCCAGCTTCGTCTCCCGAAGCCGGTCCCCCATCTCTGGCTCGAACCGACGATCGAGCTTCCACGCCTTGGAGAAATCATCGATCCCCGGCCACACACCCGCACGCGAACCGGCCAGCCATGCAGCGCCCAGCGCCGTCGTCTCCAGGATCGTCGGCCGGTCGACGGGCGCGTCGAGGATGTCGGCGAGCCGCTGCATCGTCCAGTCGGAGGCGACCATGCCGCCATCGACGCGAAGCACCGTCTGCCCGCTCGCATCAGCCCAGTCCTTCTTCATCGCGTCGAGCAAATCGCGCGTCTGGAACGCGACGGATTCGAGCGCGGCGCGGGCGAATTCCGCCGGGCCGGTGCTGCGCGTCAGGCCGAAGATCGCGCCGCGCGCATCCGCGTCCCAGTGCGGCGCGCCGAGCCCGACGAAGGCCGGCACGAGATGGACTTGCTGGGTCTCGTCGGCTTCGGCCGCCAGCCGCCCGCTTTCCTCCGCCTTGCCGATCACCTTGATCCCGTCGCGCAGCCACTGCACCGCCGCGCCGGCGACGAAGATCGACCCCTCCAGCGCATAGGTCGTGCGCCCGTCGAGGCGATAGGCGATGGTGGTGAGCAGCCGATTCTTCGAGCGCACCAGCGTCTCGCCGGTATTGAGCACCGCGAAGCATCCCGTCCCATAAGTGGATTTCATCATGCCGGGCGCAAAGCAGGCCTGGCCGATCGTCGCCGCCTGCTGGTCGCCGGCAACGCCGAGGATCGGGATCGCCGCGCCGAACAGCGCCGCCTCCGTCACGCCGAAATCCGCTGCGCTGTCCTTCACGTCAGGCAGCATGGACAACGGCACGTCGAGCAACTTGCCGAGTTCGGCGTCCCACGCATTGGTCTCGATGTTGAACAGCAGCGTGCGCGAGGCATTGGTCGCGTCGGTGACGTGCGCGGCGCCGCCCGTCAGCTTCCAGATCAGGAACGAATCCATCGTGCCGGCAAGAAGTTCGCCCGCTTCGGCACGCGCCCGCGCGCCCTCCACATTATCGAGCAGCCAGCCGAGCTTGGTGCCCGAGAAATAAGGGTCGAGCAGAAGTCCCGTCTTCGCGGCGAAGACCTCTTCGAGCCCCTTCGCCTTCATCTCGTGGCACAGCGCCGCCGTGCGTCGGTCCTGCCAGACGATGGCGTTGTGGATCGGCCTGCCCGTCGCCTTGTCCCAGACGACGACGGTCTCGCGCTGGTTGGTGATGCCGATGGCGGCGACGTCCGCTGCCGAAATCCCCGCCTTTTCGAGCGCCGTCTTCACCACCGCGACGACGCTCTCCCAGATCTCGTCCGCATCGTGCTCGACCCAGCCGGACTGGGGAAAATGCTGCGTGAATTCCTGCTGGCCGACGCCGGCGATCTTCATGTCGCCGTCGAAGACGATCGCCCGGCTCGATGTCGTGCCCTGGTCGATCGCGAGAACGTACCCGCCCATGAAATCCTCCCCGATACTGGTCTGTCAGGCAGCCTTGGCGAGCCCGCACATGAAGGTCTGCAGCCGCGCGACATCTTCCTCGGACACGACCAGACCGCGCTTGGTGCGCCGCCATAGAACGTCCTCGGCGGTCATCGCCCACTCATGCGCCATCAGATAGCAGATCTCCGCCTCGTAAAGGTCGGCGCCGAAATGACGCCCCAGATCGTCGATCGTTGTCGCCGAGCCGAGGATGCTGCGCGCCCGCGTGCCGTAGAGCCTCGTCAAGCGCCGTGCATGATCATGATCCAAAAATGCGTAGTCGGCCTGCAGCCTGCGCACCGTCTCGTCGAACGTGCCGACCGCGAAATCGCCGCCCGGCAGCGTCGCCCGCTCCGTCCACGGCCGGCCCTTGGCCCCGATCAGACCCTCGATCCTGGCGAGCATGGATTCGGCCAGCCGCCGATAGGTGGTGATCTTGCCGCCGAAGATGTTGATCAGCGGCACGCCGTCCGTATCGGCTTTCAGCACGTAGTCGCGCGTTGCCTCCTGCGCCTTCGACGCGCCGTCGTCATAGAGAGGGCGCACGCCTGAGAAGGTCCAGACGATGTCCTCGCGGCGCACCGGCTCGGCGAAATATTCGCTCGCCGAGGCACACAGATAGTCGATCTCTGCCTCGCTGATCGCGACGTCCTTCGGATCGCCGTCATAATCCTGGTCGGTCGTCCCGATCATGGTGAAGTCGTCATGATAGGGAATGGCGAAGATGATCCGCCCGTCGGCATTCTGGAAGAAATAGGCGCGCGGATCGTCGAATTTTTTTCGAACGACGATGTGGCTGCCCTGGACGAGTCGCACATTTTGCACGTTCCCGCGGCCCACCGTCTCGGCCAGCACATGGTCGACCCACGGCCCGCCCGCATTGACGAGAAGCCGCGCGCGCACCGTCTCGCACGTTCCGCTCGCCTGATCCTCGATCCCGACCGACCAGACATCCGCCTCGCGTCTGGCCGAGACGACCTTGGTGCGGGTGCGGATCACCGCGCCCTTGTCGGCCGCGTCGCGCGCGTTGAGCACGACGAGCCGCGCGTCGTCGACGCCGCAATCCGAATACTCGAACGCCTTCGAGAAAAGCGGCTTCAACGGCCAGCCTGCCGGATCGGTCGTCATGTCGAGGACGCGCGTCTTCGGCAAGAGCTTGCGCCCGCCGATATGGTCGTAGAGAAAAAGGCCGAGCCGCAGGAGCCAGGCCGGGCGCAAGCCCTTATGGTGCGGCAGGACGAAACGCATCGGCCAGATGATGTGCGGTGCGTTCGCCCATAGAATTTCGCGCTCTTCCAGCGCCTCGCGCACGAGCCGGAACTCGTAGTGCTCCAGATAGCGCAGCCCGCCATGGATCAGCTTGGTCGACCAGGACGAGGTCCCGCTCGCAAGATCGTTCATCTCGGCCAGGAACACCGAATAGCCGCGCCCGGCTGCGTCCCGCGCGATACCACAGCCGTTGATGCCGCCACCGATGATGAAGATATCGTGGATCGTTTCGTCAGGCACGTCGATTATCCGATTTCGAAATCAAACGAAATCTAAATGAAACTTCATCGAAATCCAAGACGCTATCGCCGGTTTCCGCCACACGCACTCAGCGTGCGGTCTCTACCAATTGCACGCCCGCTTCTTTGCAAACCCGCCTGATCTCGCCGCTCGGGCACCGGTCGGTGACGAAGCTCGAAACCTGAGACAGATGCGCGATCCGCACTGGGGCGGTGCGCTCGAACTTGGTGGAGTCGGCGACGAGGATGACGTGCCGCGCATTGGCGATGATCGCCTGCGCGACTTTCACTTCACGAAAGTCGAAATCGAGCAGCGCTCCATCCTCGTCGATCGCCGATGCGCCAATCACCGCATAGTCGGCCTTGAACTGGCGGAAGAAGTCGACCGCCGCCTCGCCCACCACGCCGCCATCCGAGCCGCGCACCACGCCGCCCGCGATCACCACCTCGATGGAGGGCTGCACCCGCATCCGGTTGGCGACGTTGATGTTGTTGGTGATGACCATCAGCCCCTTATGGTCGCCCAGCGCCTCGCTGACGGCCTCGGTCGTGGTCCCGATATTGATGAAGAGCGACGCATTGTCGGGGATCAAGGTCGCGGCGGCACGGCCGATCCCCTGTTTCTCGTCGGCAGCGATCCGGCGCCGCGCCTCATATTCCATGTTCTCGATGCCCGAGGGGATCACCGCCCCGCCATGGATGCGCGCGAGAAGCCGCTTGTCGCAAAGCTCGTTCAGATCCTTGCGGATCGTCTGCGGCGAAACATCGAAGCGGACGGCAAGGTCATCGACGAGGACGCGGCCGCTGTCCTTGGCGAGTTGCACGATTTCGGCATGGCGTGGAAGAAGGAACATGAGGGCTGTCAGCTTTCGTTTTTGCTTTTTCTAATGCAATTCGAAACCCGACGCACCTACTTCGAGAACCGGTACTCGGTCTTTTGCTCATAGACTTCGCCCGGACGCAGCACCGCCTGCGGAAAGTCGGGATTGTTCGGCGCATCGGGCCAGATCTGCGGTTCGAGGCACAGGCCCGCAAATGCGCCGTAGCTGCGTCCATCCAGCCCGCCCCCGTCGATGGCAAGCTTGTGCCCGCCATAGAACTGGAGGCCCGGCTCGCTCGTCCAGACATCCATCACCAGACCCGACTGCGCACCCTCCAGCCGAACCGCGCGCGTCAGCGGTCGTCTTGCATCGGCGAGACACCAATTATGGTCGTAAATGAATGGCGCGCTGCCCCGCTCCCATGCGATTTCACGCATTTCCTGAAAGTCGAAAGGGCCACCAGCGACCAATTCCGTGCCGCCGGTCGGAATCCACTCCTCGTCGACGGGCACGTAGCGCGCGGCGTCGATCGTCAGGCGATGCCCCAGCACATCGCCCGCACCGCCATCGTCGAGATTGAAATAGGAGTGGTGGGCGAGATTGCAGAGCGTCGGCGAGTCGGTGCGCGCCGTCAGCCCGACCTTCAGCGCGCCGTCCGCGAGCGTGTAGAGGCATTCGATATCGAGATTGCCCGGAAAACCCATCTCGCCATTTCGGTCGGCCAGCGTCAGCCGCACGAAATCGGAACCCGCCTCCGCGATCGACCAGACCCGCTTGCCGATCCCCTTGATGCCGCCATGCAGGAGATGCTTGCCGAGGAAATTGGTATCGACCTGAACCCTCCGCCCGTCCAGTTCGAACCGGCCATGCCGGATGCGGTTGGCATAGCGTCCCGCGATCGCGCCGAAAAAGGGCGAGCGGACGGGATAATCCTCGAAGCGCTCGAAGCCGAGCACCAGCGGCGGCTCGTGTCCCTCGAAGCGCAAATCCTGCACGACCGCACCCCAGGTCAGGATTTTGGCCGTCAGTCCGCCGCCGGCAATGGTGATGCGCCGCACTGTCTCGCCATCCGTGCGGCCGAATTTCTCGACGCTCATGCGGCCCCGATCACGCCGATCTCGTCGATCAGCGCCTGTTCGACAGGGATACCGTCCCTCGTAAGCCTTTCGCGCAGGGCGATGCGGCGATGTCCGGGCACGCGTGCGCCCTCGCTGCCGGCGATCTGGTCCGCCATCTCGGCGAACCGCGCCAGCGCATGTCCCTCGAAAACACCCGGATCGATGGCGATGATCGCCTGCCCGGTTCCCGGCGGATCGCCGTCGGCGTCGAAGAACGAGGTCTGCTCGTAGCCGAAATTCGCGCCGGTCAGCCCGGCGCACAGGAGTTCCACCATCAGCGCCAGCGCCGTCCCCTTGGCGTCGCCGAGCGGGATCATCGTGCCGGCGAGTGCGGCCCTGGGGTCGGTTGTCGCCCGGCCCTCGGCATCGAGCGCCCAGCCTTCGGGAATGGGCTCCTGTCTCTGGTTCGCCGCCATGATCTTGCCGCGCGCGACCTTGGACAGCGAAACGTCGACGATGATCGGATCGCCGCCTTTCGTCGGGCAGGCAAAGGCGATCGGGTCGGTGCCGAAGAGCGGACGACGCCCGCCCCATGGCGCCATCGCCGCCGGCGCATTGGCGAACATCAGTGCGACCAGCCCCCGCGCGGCCAGCGCTTCGACGGCCAGCCCCGCGACGCCGGCATGGTGCGAGCGATGGATGCCCGCAATCGCGATCCCCTGCTCCGGCGTCATTTCGGTCAGTTGATCGGCGGCGAGCTCAAGCGCCGGATAGGCGAAGCCGAACGCGGCATCGATACTGACCACCCCCGGCCGCACGCGCTCGGCGCGCGCCGCCGCATGGCCCTTGACCTTTCCGGCCCGCGCCTGCGCCGCATAGGCCGGAACGCGCCGCAAGCCGTGGCCGCCCTGGCCGACCAGTTCGGCGCCAACGAGCGCCCGCGCAACCGCGTCGGCATTGTCGATCGACGTGTCGCTGGCCGTCAGCGCGGCGGCGATCAGCGCATGGGCTTCGCCGACCGACAGAACGCGCTCGCTCATCTTTGCGTCTCCAGATGCGCGATCACGAGCCCGGCGATCATGTCGGAGACGCGCACATTCGATTCGTCCGTCACGCCCGCGATATGCGGTGTCAGAACCAGATTGGGAAGCCCCATGAACTTCGCGCCATCTTCAGCCGTCAGCGGTTCGGTCTCGAACACGTCGAGCGCCGCGCCGCCAAGCTTTCCGTCGCGCAGCGCATCGGCCAGCGCCGCCTCGTCGACCACCCCGCCCCGCGCGGCGTTGATCAGCACCGCATCGCGCTTCATCAGCCCCAGCCGCCGTGCGTCGATCATGTACCGCGTCGCGTCGGTCAGCGGGACATGCAGCGATATGACGTCGGAAAGCTCCATCAGCCCGTCGAGCGAGACGTTGCGCGCGATCTGCCAGGCGGGATGGCCGGTATCGAGATGCGGATCGTAGGCGACGAGGCTCATGCCGTAATCATGCGCCCGCCACGCCACTTCCTGCGCGATGGCGCCGAAGCCGATCAGCCCCAGCGTCTTGCCCGCAAGCTCGCGGCCCATCATTCTTTGACGCGGCCACTCGCCTGCCGCCACCGCATCGCTCGACATGTAGGCGCGCCGCAGGAGCAGCATCGCATTGGCGATGACATATTCGGCGACGGCGAGATTGTTCGCGCCCGTCGCCGGATGCACGGCAATGCCGCGCACCGAACACGCGTCCATGTCGATATTGTCGAGGCCGACGCCGAGCCGCCCGACCACTTTCAGCTTCCCGGCGCTTTCCAGAAGCGCGCCGCGCACCTGCGTCCGGTTGCGCACGACCAGCGCCCGCGCCGGCCGGACCGCCTCGGCCAGCCTTTCAGGCTCATCGACCAGCTTCGGATCGTAGAGCGTGTCGAACCGCGCGGTCAGCCGCGCGACGGCCGCCTCGTCCATGAATTCGCAGATGACGATGTCGGCCATGTCACGCGCTGCGATAGAGCTTGGTCATCGAGAACTCGCGGTGACCGAGCGCTTCGGCCGCCGTGTTGCGCCCGTTCGCCGTGCGCACGATCATGTCGATCAGTGCGTCGCCCGCCTCGTCGATCGTCATCTCGCGCCGCAATATGCCCGACACGTCGACATCGACATGCTCGCCCATCGTGCGCACCGTGCGTGGATTGGCGGTGATCTTGACGACGGGCACGATCGGATTCCCGATCACATTGCCCTGTCCGGTCGGGAAGGTGTGGATCACGTAGCCGCCCGCCGCCATCAGCGTGACGCATTCGGCCGCCGCCGACGAGGAATCCATGAAATAGAGCCCGTTGCCCGATTTCGGCATCTCGGCCGGCTCGAGGATGTCGATATATTTCGACGTCCGCCCGATCTTCTCCAGATTGCCGAGCGCCTTTTCCTCGATCGTCGTCAGCCCGCCCTCGATATTGCCCTTGGTCGGCTGGCTTTCGGACAGATCGTCGGTCTTGAACTGCTCGATGACGTCGTCCTGATACGCCTTCCACATCCTGTACCAGCGCTCGCCGACCTCCGGGTTGATCGCGCGCGCCTTGGCGATGTGCTCGGCGCCGGTGATCTCCGACGTCTCGCCGAAGCAGCCATAGATGCCCTCGGGCAAGAGCTTGTCATACATGTTGCCGACCGTCGGGCAGGAGCCGAGCCCGGTCGTCGTGTCGCTCTCGCCGCATTTGGTCGAGACCCACAGTTCCGAGATCGAGCATTCCTCGCGCTGAAGTTCGGTCGCGTAGTGGACGAACTCCTTCGCCTTGCGGCTCGCATCCATGATCGTCTTCAAATCGCCGTTCTGCTCGATCGAGAACCCGGCCACCGGCTTGCCCGTTTCGGCAATGCCGTCGACGATCTTGCTTGTCCAGCCCGGCTCGATGCCGATGACGACGACGGCGGCGACGTTCGGGTTCGCACCGGTGCCGATCATGGTGCGGAAATGCAGTTCCAGATCCTCGCCGAACTGCAACCGTCCATAAGCGTGCGGCAGCGCCATCGTGCCCTTGATGTTGTTGGCGACCGCTTCGCAGGCGGCATTGGAAATGTCGTCCACCGGCAGGATGATGACATGGTTGCGCACGCCGACGCGGCCATTGTCGCGCCGATAGGCCTGGATGGTCCGATTGGAGTACTTCGATGCCATGGGTCGACTCCTACCAGCGCTTGGTCTTGAGATTGTGGACATGGACGTGGCAGCCCTTGGCGACGTCGGCGACGAACTTGCCGATGTCCTCGCCATACTTGATCGCCGTGTCGCCGCTCTTGATGTCCGATAGCGCGACCTTGTGGCCGATCGGCACGTCCGCCTTCGCCTCCAGTTCGAAGCTGGAATTGTCGTGCGTGACGACGCCGAGCATCGTCGTGCCCGCCGTCAGCCCTTCGACGACGACGACGCCGACATTGTCCTTGTGCTCGTGAACGAGCAGATGGGGAATTGCCATCCTGACCTCCTCGAAACCTCAAACCCGCGCTGGCGGTGCGGCGATAGCTCTTGTATAAGATAAAAGACCGAGCGCGCAATCGGGAAACAATGCGCAATTGGCCAAACGAAAAATCATTTCGCGGAGAGGCGGGTGACGGGCGCACGCATGGAAGAATCGGACGGGGATGTCCAGGAAGAGCGCTTTCGCGCCGAACGGACGGGCAAGCTCGGCTACCAGCCGCTCTACAAGCGCGTGAAGGCGCTGCTCGTCGCGCGCATCGCCGACGGCCGCTGGCAGGCAGGGCAGTCGATCCCGAACGAGTTCCAGATCGCCGAGGAGCTGAACGTCTCCCAGGGCACGGTGCGCAAGGCCCTGCACGAGATGACGCTCGACAATCTGCTCGTGCGCCGGCAGGGGCGCGGCACCTTCGTCACCTCCTATGACGACGAACGCATCCTGTTCCAGTTCTTCAAGCTGACACCAGACGAGGGCAGCCGCGAATTCCCCGATTCGACAGTCCTGTCGCTCGAAAGCGGCACCGCCAACGTGGCCGAAGCCGATGCGCTCGCCATTCCCGCCGGCAACCCTGTCTGGCGTCTCGTGCGCCGCCGCACGCTCGGCGACAAGCCGCTGATCATCGAGCGCATCGTCTTGCCCGCCGAACTCTTTCCCGAACTCGACCGTTTCGAGACCATCCCCAACAATGTCTACGGCCTCTATTCCAGCCGCTACGGCGTCACGGTCGCCCGCGCCGTCGAACGCCTGAAAGCCGTCGGCGCCGACGCCCACGACGCGCGCCATCTCGACTGCCCCTTCGGCATGCCCCTCCTCGAAGTCGACCGCCGCGCCGTCGGCCTCGACGACCGCATCGTCGAGTGGCGCATATCCCGCTGCCTCACCGAAGCACATCATTATCTGTCGGATTTGAAGTAGCTTGCCGCCCGCACCACGCATTGAATGTAACTACAAAGTGTGCTTACATGACTTTTGCATGGGATGAGGCGAAGAACCGGACAAACATCGCCAAGCACGGGCTGAGTTTTGCAACCGCCTGTCGAATTTTCGAAGGTCCAGTCCTGACGGCAATCGATGACCGGTTCGAATATGGCGAAGTTCGCCGCAACAGCATCGGCGCGATCGAAGGCGTGTTGGTGATCGTGGTGACCCACACCGACCGGGACGGCACAACCCGCATCATCTCCGCGCGCCCCGCCAAGCGCGTTGAAAGGAACACCTATGAAGAAGCGCTACGACAGGGAACTGACCCTTGAGCAACTGGCCGCCCTGCCGGACGACCAGATCGAAACCAGCGACATTCCCGAACTGGACGAGAATTTCTGGAGGAATGCGAAGCTGGTGGAGCCGGACACGACGCAGCAGGTGACCTTGCGGGTGAAGAAGTCCGTCCTCGATGCCTTCAAGGCGACCGGCAAGGGCTACCAGACCCGCATGAATGCCGTGCTGGAAACCTACGTCCGCACCTTGCACAAGCAGCGTTGACCGGCAGCGATCACGCCACCTGACGGTCGCGCCACCCTTCCGCGAACTCCACCGCCTGCCCGGTGCGCGCCGAAAGCTCCGCCGCCGCGCCCATCTCGACCGAGCGCAGCCCGTCTTCGAGCGACACCTCCGGTTGCCCGCCATCCAGCACCATCTGCTGGAACAGGCGGTGCTGATAGAAGGTCGAGCCGTGATGGTCGCCAGCGGCGAGGATTTCGGGGTCGACCTCAACGACGCGCCGCTGCGGGCCCTTCGGTTCGCGCGGAGAAATCACGATTTTGGCCGCCCGCTCGCCCGCACCCGGCCAGAACCGCGCCGGCCCCGGCACGAAAGCCTCGATCTTGCCCGCCGAGCCCATCGCCGAGACGTGCTCCTGGAACCAGCTTCCTTCGGAAAACATGCACAATTCCAACATCGCCCGCATGCCGTTGGCGAAGTCGGCGATCACATAGGCATTGTCCAGAATGTCCGGCGCGCGGCCGTCATAGGCCTCGTCCTTGTGATTCACGTCCTGCGCCCCCGAAGCATAGATCCGCACCGGCTCCGACTGCGTGACGAGCCGCATCAGGTCGAAGA
This sequence comes from Aliihoeflea sp., assembly GCF_052435475.1. Lineage (NCBI taxonomy): Bacteria > Pseudomonadati > Pseudomonadota > Alphaproteobacteria > Hyphomicrobiales > Phyllobacteriaceae > Aliihoeflea > Aliihoeflea sp. The sequence goes on along the minus strand of NZ_JBQVMV010000009.1, from coordinate 47,933 downwards.
AATGGCAGCATTTTTCGACCAGCGTCCCGCCGGTCTCGGCCGCAAAACGGTTCCAGTGGCCGACCTTGTGCAAGAACGGGAATCGATGCTCGCGGATCGTCAGCATCCTGGCCTCGCCGATCGTCCCGGCGCGGATTTCCTCGATCATCCGCGCGATCGGCGGCATGTAGCGATATTCCATCGCGACCCAGACCGGCGCCTTTCGACCGGCAGCCGCAGCGAGGATATGCCGGCTCGTCTCAGCCGTCGAACAGAGCGGCTTTTCGACGAGGATCGGCAGGTCCGCCGGCATCACGTCGAGCAGGATGTCGTGATGCGTGTGGTTCGGGCTGGCGATCACCAGCACGTCGGCGAGCCCCGCATCCATCAGCGCGCGGTGGTCGGCGAACTGCCGCGCGCCGCCGGATAGCGCCGCCGCGCGCTCGCGCATCCCCTCGTCCGGATCGCTGACGGCGACGATTTCCGTGTCGGGCAGAAGCATGATGTTGCGGATGTGCTCCTGCCCCATCATGCCCGAACCGATGATCGCGTAGCGCAGTTTCGACATGCGAGTTCCTTTAGAATTCGAGAACCGGCAGGCCCATTTCGGCCGCCAGGGCGCGCAGCGCCGGCCGGTGGTCGCCATAAACGAGGCTCAAATGATGCTCGAGCCCAGCCCCGACGATCGTCTGCGCCACGGCCTCGATCGGCGCATCGAAGGCGAGCACGCCAGCCGTGCCGGAAAAGGCGAGCGGGCGCCGTTTCATCTCGCCGCCCGCGATCACCATCGTCGGATGCCCGCGCGCCTGGCTGATCCGCGCGAAGGTGACGCGGCCGGGCTTCAACGGAAACTCGAACAGAAGCGGCATCTTGCGGTTGGAATGGATCGCCGCCTTCGCCGTCACGGTCTCGTCGCGCATCGACACCGGCGCCTGCCCGCAATGCCAGACGACGCCCGTTCCGTCCTGTGCATCGAGATCGACCAAATCGACGAGGAACGCCGCGTCCCCGGTCATCTCCTGCAGGAACAGGTTCGTCAGCGCCCCATGGACGTCCGCCTCGCAGGCGCACGGCACGCGCCGCTCGCCCATCATCCCGACCGGCCCGCAGACCGCGCCGCCATATTGCGTGAACATTTCCGGCCAGCAGCGCACGGCGAATGCCGCATAGCCGCCTTTCGAGCGCACGTCCTCCAGCGCCGCGCGCAGGCGCAGCGACCGGTCGAGCTGGTCCTGGTCGACGCTGTCGAGATCGTCGAGCGTCGCGCCGGCCTCCGCCCGCGCCTCGCCGACGGCCCCTTCTCCAGCGCCCCGCGCGGAGGCAAAGAGCGCATCGAGCGCGATCGGCTCGACCGAAACACCGGCCAGGCTTTCGAGCCGCTCGGGATCGTAGTCGCAGGTGAAGAACCCGTCCGGCCGCTCGCCGATCCGCCCGATCCGGCTGCCCGCAATCCGCGCCAGAAGCGCCCGCGCCCCGGCCCGCTCGCCTTCGCCTGCCTCCGCCGTCACCAAGGGCTGCGCCTTTGCCTGCCGCTTTCTGGCCAGAAGATCGGCAGCCAGAGCGCCGACATCCGCCGTCGCCGGATCGGCATGAACCCAGCCGAACGCAACGTCGTTCAGGCCCAGTGCATGCGCCGCAAGATTGAGCCCGCAAAACGCATTCAGCCGCAGCCGCCCGCCGGTGCGCGGCTCGGGAAACGACCAGATCGCCAGCGGCGCATCCGCCTCGTCGGCGATCTTCACGGTCATCGTCGCGTCAGTGAACGTCACCTGCACGATGAGCAGCAGATCGAGCGCTCGGCCCTTCATCACAGCCAGCGCCCTTTCCGTCGCCGGCGCGTCAAACAGCAGCGCCTCGCCGCCGACAAGTTCGTGCCCCGCCGCCGAAAGCTCGCCCTTCAGACTACCGTAGAGCTCCTCGGCGTAGGCGACGTCGAAGGTCGCGCGCGCCAGCGGTAGTAGCCCGATCCGCGCCATCACACGCCTCCCATACCGGAATAGGAATGCCGGAACGACGCGTTCGCGTCGGCGATTTCCGCCTTGCCGCCATAAAGCGGTGTGTCGAACCACGGCATGGCATGTTCGTCCGTCAACGCATTGATCCGCTTCACATAAGGCAGGCTCGTGTGCCGCAGACCCGAACGGATCGCGTCCCAGTCCGGAAACGCCTTGAACGGCTCCGACCAGATCGCCCGCCCCGCCAGATACCCGGACGCACCCGCCGCATAGGCATGCTTCAGCACCGCCTCGAATTCCGCCATTCCTGCGCCCGCCGAAAGCATCACCCACGGACGCCCGGCGATCCGTCCCATCTCGTCGAACAGCTTCTGCGTCGCCGCATCCGTCCCGTCGCCGATGCCCTTGGCCGGCACCGGGCTTTCCAGCTTGAAGATGTCGATGCCGAAACCCGGATCGGCGAAGCGCCGCACGCTTTCGAGCACGTTGTCGGCCTGCTTCGCCGCCATCTCCACATAGTCCTTCGTCTGCTCCGCCTCGCCCGGCAGCGGATAGACGAGAAGCTCGAAAAGATAGGGAATGTCATAGGTTTGGCAGGCTTCGCCGATTCGCTTCGCGAAGTCCTCCTGCGCCCGGCGATTGGCCGCATCCGCATCCGGCCGATACCAAGCGAGCACCTTCACCGCGTCGCCGCCGGCACGCTTGATCTTCTCGACCGACCAGTCGTCGATCTCGTCCGACAGCCGCCCCGTCTCCGTCTCGCGGAAGAGCGAATCCTCCAGCGTCACGATCATGCCCTTGGCGGGCGAGGCGACGGAGAGCCCACGTGGCAGCGCGAAATGCGGGTCCATCAGCACGGCCGACGTCTCGGCCTGCAGCTCCTCCACCAGCATCAGCTTGAAGCCGGCAACATCCTCATAAGGCGCTTCAGCCTTACCGCGTATCGCCTTGATCGGATTCTTGATCGGCGGCCGCTGGTCGACGGCCAGCATCTTGAACCGGCCCTTGTCGTCGGCAAGCCGCCGCAGGCCCCAGAGCTTGCCCGCCGATAGTGTGGTCATGCCTGCATTCCTTCGTGTTCGTCCAGAAATCGGTCGAGTTCGGCGCGTGTCGGTATGCCCGCCCTACCGCCGAACCGAGTACATTTGATTGCCGCCGCCGCCGAAGCGAAGCGGATCGCCGCGCGCGTCTCCAGCCCCTCGGCCAGCGCCACGGTCAGCGCGCCGTGCCAGACGTCCCCGGCGCCGAGCGTATCGACGACCGCGACCTCGAAGGCCGGCTCATGCGCGATATCGTCGCCGTCGAAGAACAGCGTCCCCTCCGCGCCGATCGTCACCGAAAGATGCGCCGCGCACCGATCGCGCAACCGCGCCAACCCTTCCCGTGGATCGTCCGTTTCGGTCATCTCGCGCAGCGCCTGCGCCGACAGCGCGACATGGCTCGCCGCATCGAGGAGTGTCGCATCGAAGGGCGGCCGGTCGACGTCGAGCACGGCAGGCAGGCCCGCCGCACGCGCCAGATCGAAGAGGTGCCGTGCGCCCTCCTCCCAGCGAATATCGCCCATCACCGCGCCCGTTCCGGCCGGCAGTTCGTCCGGCAGCCAGTCCGTCGCGGTCGGAATCGACCAGTCGCCATAATTGACGATCATCCGCTCGCCCGCCGCGTCGACGAAGACCGAGGAGAGCGGCGAGCGATGCCCGGCGAACCGCCGCAGCCCGGCACAATCCACGCCCTCCGCTGCGAGCCCGTCGATGATCTGCCCGGCCACCACATCATCGCCGATGCGGCCGATCATGTGCGCCTTGTGCCCCAGCCGCGCCGCGGTCGCCGCCGCGTTCGCCGCCAACCCGCCGCCCACCACTTGCATGTCGCGGGCACGGTATTTCTCGGCGCGGTCCGGCATCCGGTCGACCGAAAACACATAGTCGACGACCGCGATGCCGATGAAGAAGATGTCGCTCATGCACCTGTCGCACTGTTCGCGCGGATGACCTGCGCTATCTGCAAGCGCCGTTGATGAATGAACGGTAACAGGTCTTGTATCTTTTACAAGACATGCCATGATCAGCCTTGATCGGTGCCCTTGGACGGCGCCGCACTTGCGAATATGGTCCCGAAAAGAGGACCCTTTGGGAGGTGTGCGTGGCAGGCGTCGAAATCCGCCAGGTCGTCAAGCAGTATGGCCGCGTCGAAGTGCTCCACGGCGTGGACCTTTCGGTGCGCGACGGCGAGTTCGTGGTCCTCGTCGGCCCGTCCGGCTGCGGCAAGTCCACGCTCCTGCGCATGATCGCGGGGCTGGAAGGCATCACCGGCGGCGAGATCGCCATCGACGGCACAATCGTCAACGACATGCCGCCGCGCGAGCGCGACATCGCCATGGTCTTCCAGGATTACGCGCTCTATCCACACAAGAGCGTCTACGACAATATGGGCTTCGGCCTCAGGATGCGTGGCACGTCGAAAGCCGAGATCGAGACGCTGGTGCACGAGGCCGCCGACATTCTCCAGATCCGGCACCTGCTCGAGCGCCGTCCCGGCCAGCTTTCGGGCGGCCAGCGGCAGCGCGTCGCCATGGGCCGCGCCATCGTGCGCCGCCCCAAGGTCTTCCTCTTCGACGAACCGCTCTCAAATCTCGACGCCCAGTTGCGCGCCGAGATGCGCGTCGAGATCAAGAAGCTGCACCAGCGCTTCGGCACCACCATCGTCTATGTCACCCACGACCAGATCGAGGCGATGACACTCGCCGACCGCATCGCCATCATGAAGGACGGCCATCTCCAGCAATATGGCACGCCGGACGAGGTCTATAACCGCCCGGCGAACCGCTTCGTCGCCTCCTTCATCGGCGCGCCGCCGATGAACATGACCCCCGCCAGCGTATCGGCAGATGCGCAAGTGATCCGCCTGTCGTCCGGCATGGACGTCACCCCGCGCGGCGCCAATCTCGCCGCCTGCGCCGGCCGCGACATCGTCATCGGCCTGCGCCCCGAGCATGTCGCGCTCGGCCATGACGACCCGTCGCGCACGCCCGTTTCCGGCCAGGTCGAGCTGGTCGAGCCGCTGGGTTCGGAAACGCAGGCGACCGTCCGCGTCGGCGAGGCCCGCTTCACCGGCCGCTTTTCGCCGGAGGCCGGGCTGAAGCATGGCCAGGACGTCACGCTCGGCCTTGCGCTCGACCGCGCCCATTTCTTCGACGCCGAAACCGGCGAGGCCATCCGCCTCGCCGCTTGATCAGAGCATTCCGGCCCGCTTGTCGGGTCCGCAACATCAGGGAGTAGAGACATGACGAGACTGATTACCGGAACCGCCCTCGCCGCGATCATGACCATGTCGGCCAGCTCGGCCTTCGCGCAGACCGAGCTGCGCATCTTCACCGGCGGCCAGCAGCGCCCCGACGTGATGCGCCAAATCCTCGACGCCTATCAGGAGCAGAACCCAGATGTGACGGTCGAAATCGAAGTCGGCGGCGCGACGTCCGAGCAGCAGCAGCAGTACCTCAACACCGTCCTCGCCTCGCAGGATTCGACACTCGACGTGGTGCTCATCGACGTCATCCGCCCCGCCCAATGGGCTGCCGCCGGCTGGGCCGAACCGCTCGACGACTATCTCGGCGACGAGCGCGACGCGATCATGGACCGCTACCTGCCCGCCTATCGCGAGGCCAACATCGTCGACGACCAGGTGATGGCGCTGCCCTATTTCGCGGACTCGCAGTTCCTCTATTACCGCACCGACCTTCTGGAAAAGCACGGCGTCGAGCCGCCGAAGACCTGGGACGAGTTGAAGGCAGCCGCGCTTAAGATTCAGGAAGCCGAGGGCAACCCGAACCTCGCCGGTTTCCTCACCGCCGGCGCGCCGATCGAGGGCACGGTCTGCACCTATCTCGTGCCGTACTGGGGCGCGGGCGGCGAGCTTGGCGGCGAAGGCGGGGCGATCACACTGTCGGCCGAACAGGCGGCACAGCCGTTCGAGCTCTGGGGCGACTTCAAGGAAGCGGGCGTACTGCCCGCCAACATCGCCGAAATCCCGACCGACCGCATCCGCCAGGATTTCCAGGCCGGCAATGCCATCTTCGCGATGAACTGGGGTTATGTCTGGAACCGCGTCCAGAACGACGAGGACAGCCAGGTCAAGGGCAATGTCGGCGTCGTCACCCTGCCCGGCTTCACCGCCGACACGCCGGCCACCTGCATCGGCGGCTGGCAGCTCGCCGTCTCCGCCTTCTCGGAAAACAAGGAAGCGGCGGTCGAGCTGGTCAAGTATCTCTCCAGCCCCGAAGTCTCCAAGCAGCAGGCGATCCTTGCCTCGCACATGCCGGTCTTCCCCGAAGTCTACACGGATGCCGAGGTGCTGGAGGCCAATCCGTGGTTCGAGGACGCGCTGCCGGTCGTCGAAACCGCCCGCTCGCGCCCCGTCAGCCCGGCCTATCCGCGCGTCTCGGAAGTCATCCGCACCAACATGAACGCCTTCCTCGCCGGCACGCAGGATGGTGCGGCGTCGCTCCAGGCGATCGAACAGGGGCTTTCCGAGGTCATGCAGTAGGGATTTGAGACGTTGAGCTTGAACGCCCCCCTCTGGGCTGCCGCCCATCTCCCCCGCAAGGGGGGAGATCAGTCTCGTCGCCGAAACCGCGTAATCTCCCCCCTCGCGGGGGAGATGCCCGGCAGGGCAGAGGGGGGCGCTTCGTGCTGACGTCCAACAGTAAAGCCACATCCAAACCCCTCCCCCTCTCCCGCCTCGAAAAATCAGAGCGCCGACTCGGCCTCCTGATGATCCTGCCGGCGTTTCTGCTGCTCTTCGCCGTCGTCCTCTTCCCGATAGGCCGGCTGCTCGTCACCTCCACCCAGCAACTGCGCCTCACCGAACCATGGCTCGGCACGCCCTTCATCGGCCTCGCGCACTACCAAAAGGCGCTCGCTGACCCGCGCTTCTGGGAAACGACGCTCAACACCTTCATCTATATCGCCGTCACCGTGCCGGGCGCGATCGTCGTCGGCCTCGGCCTTGCGCTCCTCGCCAACCAGCCCTTCAAGGTCAAATGGCCGGTGCGCCTTGGCCTGCTCTTGCCTTGGGCGCTGCCGCTGGTCTTCGCGGGCCTGATCTTCCGCTGGTTCTTCGAATTCAACCAGGGCATCGTCAACAATATCCTGATGTGGGTCGGCCTGCCGAAGCTTGCCTGGCTCACAGATCCCTTCCTCGCCACCATCGCCATCTGCATCGCCATCATCTGGAAGACGTCGAGCTTCGTCGCGCTGATCCTGCTCGCCGGCCTGCAGACGATCCCCAAATCGCTCTATGAGGCGGCCGAGATCGACGGCGCGTCGAAATGGCAGCAGTTCATCGAGATCACCTTGCCGATGCTGCGGCCCGCCATCATCGTCGCCGCGATCTTCCGCACCATCACGGCCATCCAGACCTTCGACATCCCCTACGCGATGACCAATGGCGGGCCGGGAAATTCGACCGAGACGCTCGCCATGTACATTCACAAGACGACGATCGACTTCCTCGACCTCGGCTACGGTTCGGCGCTTGCGGTGCTGATGTTCGTCGTCTCTCTCGTCATGACCGCCGGCTATTTGCGCTACACGCGCCGCGACCCACGGCAGGAGGCGTGAGATGATGCGCCTCCCCCGCCCCCGCGTGATGGTCCTGATTGCCGGCCTCATCGTCGTCGTCAACGGCTTCGTGCCGGCGATCTGGATCGTGCTGACCTCGCTGAAGACCGAAGCCGAACTCCTGCGCCTGCCGATCACCATACTGCCCGACAAGCTGACCTTCCAGAACTACACCCGCGTCTTCACCGACCAGCCGATCCTCACCTTCATGTGGAACTCGGTCGCCGTCGCCACCTTGTCGACGCTGCTCTGCGTCACAGTCTCGGCGCTTGCCGCCTACGCGCTGGTGCGCCTTCGCCTGCCCGCGCCCGGCCTAATCCTGTCGGTGCTGATGGCGATCGCAATGTTCCCGCTGATCTCGCTGATGGTGCCGCTCTTCCAGGTCATGCGCACGGTGGGATTGTTGAACACGTGGTGGGCGCTCGTCCTGCCCTATGCGGTGCTTTCCATGCCGGTCTGCACCATGGTGCTGATCTCCTTCTTCCAGGACATCCCCAAGGACCTTGAAAGCGCCGCGATGATCGACGGCTGCTCGCGGCTCGGCGCGCTCTGGCACGTCGTCATTCCGCTGACGGCGCCCGGCGTCTTCACCGCCGGCATCCTCGCCTTCGTCAACGCGTGGGACGAGTTCCTGCTAGCGCTGACGCTGTCCTCGCGCGTGTCGAGCCGCACGCTCCCGGTCGGCATCACGCTCTATCAGGGCGAGTTTTCGTTCCCGTGGCCCATCATCTCGGCCGCGCTCGTCGTCGCCATCGTGCCGATCTCGATCATCATCGCGCTCTTCCAGGAACGCGTCGTCGGCGGCCTGACGCAGGGCGGCATGAAGGGTTGAGCCCATAAATCATCGCGGCGGGGTTGACCTCCACATTTGCCCCGCCATGCTTATGGTCTCTCAGCCTTCCGATCATCGAGACCTCCGTTCCAGATGCGAATCCTTGCCTGCGCCTTCCTCGCCTTGTTCCTCATCATCGGGGGCGCGAGCGCCCAGTTCACGCCGCAGTCAGAAGCGGCCCCGGCCGAGGAGGCGCCCGCAGCGAGCGTCGACGACCTCATCCGCCTTCTCGAAAACGAGACCGCGCGCAATGAACTGGTCGAAAGGCTGCGCGCCGCAGGCGGGGCAGAGAACAGCGCCGAAGCCGAAGCGCAGGCCGCAGAAGGCACCGCCGATCCGACCATTGCGCGCCAGATCGCCGAATACACGCGCGACATCGCGGAAGGCGTCTCCGCGACGGTCGGCGCGGTCGTCGACCTCGGAGCCGATGTCGGCGACGTCTTTTCCTCCGCATCCACCCGCGACTATGGCGAGATCACGCGCGTCGCGACCAATGTCGCGATCCTCGCCGTCGCCCTGTTCGCCAGCTATTTCTTCCTGCGCGCCTTCGCCAGCCAGGGCCAAAAGGCGATCTCCAACCGCGTCGCCGGGCGCGGCTGGTTGGCCCGCATCATGGGGCTCGTCGGCGCCACAGCGGTCGATATCGCCGCGGTCGCCGCCGCCTGGGCGATCGGCTATGCCATCTCGCTCTATTTCCTCACCGGTCCGACCGGCCGCATGGGCATCAATCAGACCCTGCTGCTCAACGCCTTCCTCGCCGTCGAACTGACCAAGGTCGTCGTCCGCGCCATCTTCGAGCCGCACGGCCCGGCGCTGCGCCCGCTGCCCATGAACGACACTACGGCAGCGTACTGGTATTTCTGGGCCGCGCGCATCATCGGCCTCCTCGGCTATTCCTTCATGTTCTTCGCACCCGTCCTCGCCGATATGGTCAGCCCGACCGCCGCTCAGGCGCTGCGCGTCCTCGCCATGCTCACCGCCGTCGTCATCGGCATCCTCATCGTGCTTCAGAACAAGCACGCCGTGCGCAACGCCATGACCTGGCGCGCCAACAACGGACGCCACGACGCCTTGTCGAAGTCGCTCGCCTTCCTCGGCGCCTATTGGCACATGATCGCCATCGCCTATCTGATCGCGATCCTCATCGTCTGGCTCGCCAATCCCGCCGAAGCCTTGCCCTACATGCTGCGCGCGACGGTCCAGTCGATCCTCGCAGTCATCGTCGGCGTCGTCATCATCTCGTTCATCTCGCGCTTCATCCATGTCGGCGTGCGCCTGCCGGACGACCTGAAGCAAAGGCTTCCGCTGCTCGAAACGCGCCTCCACGCCTTCGTTCCGCGTGTCATGCAGGTGGTCCGCACCGTCACGCTGATCGGCGTCGCCATCGCCATCGCGCAGGCCTGGGGCCTGATCGACTTTCTCGGCTGGGTCGCGTCGGAGGGCGGGCAGCGCGTCACCGGCTCGGTCATCTCGGCCGTCATCATCCTGCTCGTCGGTTTCCTGATCTATCTGGCGATGTCATCCTGGGTCGAATACCGCCTCAACCCCAATTTCGGCACGGTGCCGACCGCGCGTGAAAAGACGCTGCTTTCGCTGTTCCGCAACGCCTTCACGGTCGCGCTGGCCATCTTCATCGTCATGCTCGCGCTCGCGCAGATCGGCATCAACATCGCGCCGCTTCTGGCCGGCGCCGGTGTGCTCGGTCTTGCGATCGGCTTCGGCGCGCAGAAATTCGTCCAGGACATCATCACCGGCATCTTCATCCAGCTCGAAAACATCATGAACGAGGGCGATGTCGTCACGGTCGGCGCGACGTCGGGCGTGGTCGAGAGGTTGACGATCCGCTCCGTCTCGATCCGCTCGCTCGACGGCACCCTGCACCTGATCCCGTTCTCGTCGGTCGACATGGTGTCGAACTCGATGAAGGGCTTTTCCTACCACGTCGCCGAGATCGGCGTGGCCTATGACAGTGACATCGCCGAGGTGAAGGCAGCGATGCAGGATGCGTTCGACGGCCTGATGCAGACCGACGCCAAGACCGCGATCCTCGAACCGCTCGACATTCAGGGCGTCACGCTCTTCGGCGATTCGGCCATCAACGTTCGTGCGCGCATCAAGACCCTGCCCGGCTCGCAATGGGGCATCGGCCGCAAATACAATGAACTGATCAAGGACGCCTTCGAGCGTCGCGGCATCGAGATCCCGTTCCCGCAGGTCACCTATCACGTCGGCGTCGACGGGCAGGCCGATGCGCTGTTGACGTCCAAGACGCGCAAGCGCCGCAAGCAGAAGCCGGAAAAGATCGTCGACCAGCCGAGCATCGACCGGCCCGAAGCCGCCGACGCACCCGACGCAGCCTCGCGCTCGTAGCGGTCGTCAGTCGCGTGTGCTGATCGCCCTGATCTTGCGCTCGAACTCGCCCATGTCGAACGGCTTGGAGATCAGGTCCATATTGTCGCCGAGAAAGCCGGCACGCGTGCGTGCTGCTTCCGCATAGCCGGTCGCGAACAGGATCGGCAGTTCGGGCAGGTGCCGGCGCACATGGTCGGCAAGCTGGCGCCCATCCATGCCGGGCAGCCCGACATCGGAAACCATCAGGTCGATCTTGCGCCCGCTCTCGACGATCTTCAGCGCCGATGGCGCGTCATAGGCTTCGAGCGTCTCGAAGCCCATGTCGTTGAGCGCATCCACGACGAGCATCTGGACGATGGCCTCGTCCTCGACCACCAGAACCGTCTGCGCCTCGACCTTCAGCGGCGGCGTCGCGCCGTTGCCGGCGTGCCGCCCGTCCGCGGTCGTCGCTTCGCCGTCGCACGGCATCACGATCTCGATCGCCGTGCCCTTGCCTTCCTGCGAATGAATCTGCGCGAGCCCGCCGAGCTGTTTGGCGAACCCGAACACCATCGACAGCCCGAGCCCGGTTCCCTGACCGATCGGCTTGGTCGTGAAGAATGGATCGAACGCCTTCTCCTGCACGTCCTTGCTCATGCCCGTGCCTGTATCGGCAACGGTCAGCACCACATAGTCGTCGGCCGCCAATCCGCCCCTCGACGCGGCATCGCCGGCGATCCGCCTGTTGCGCGTCGAGATCGTCAGCACGCCGCCATCGGGCATCGCATCGCGCGCATTGATGGCAAGGTTGAGGATCGCGCTTTCGAGCTGGTTGGCGTCGGTCAGCGCCGGGCATGCGTCGCGGGCAAGGTCGAGATCGAGCCGGATAGACTCGTCGAGCGTACGCCGCAGCATGTCCTCGAGCGAAAGAACGAGATCGTTGAGCTGGGTCGACTTGATGTCGAGCGACTGGCGCCGCGAAAAGGCAAGCATGCGCTGCGTCAGCGCGGCCGCGCGGCCCGCGGAGGTGATGATCCCTTCCAGATAGCGTTCGATCCCGTCATTGCGGCCCGACGAAAGCCGCCGCTGAAGGAGTTCCGCGCTGCCTAGAATGCCGGCGAGCATGTTGTTGAAATCATGCGCGATCCCGCCGGTGAGCTGGCCGATCGCTTCCATCTTCTGCGACTGGCGCAGCGCTTCCTCGCTTTCGCGCAGTTCGGCGGTGCGCTGCGCCACTTCGGCTTCGAGCATCTCGCGCGCGAGCTTGGAATCCGTCACGTCGACCGCGCAGCCACTATAGCCGAAGAACCTGCCCGCCGCGTCGTGACGGGGGATCGCCTCGCAGCGCAGCCAGCGGATTTCGCCGCTCCTCAGCGTGCGAATTTCGGCGCGAAAGGGCGCGCGTTCTTCGAAAGCGGCACGAAACGCTGCCTCGAACGCGGCAATGTCGTCCGCATGGACGATCGAGCGCCAGCCCTCGCTGACGATGTCTGCCGCCTCGCCATACTCGGCCGCAAATTTCCGGTTGGCAAACTTGATGCGCCCTTCGGCATCTACCGACCAGATCAGTGCAGGCGCACTGTCGGCGAGGTTGCGGAACCGGTTCTCGCTTTCGGCCAGCGCGTTGACGGCGCGCGCCCGCTCGCGCTTCTCCCGCGCCTCATCGAGTGCGCGCCGGACCACCATCGGTATCCGGTCGAGATCCTTCTTGGTGACGTAGTCCGTCGCACCGGCACGCACCGCCTCGGTCGCGAACTGCTCTCCGGCGACGCCAGAGACGAAGATGAACGGCACGCCGGGAAACCGGCCCTCCGCCAGCTTGAAGGCCGCCATCCCATCGAAATCGGGCAGCGAATAATCGGCGATGATGAGGTCGTACTCGCCCGCATCGATCGCCGCTTCGAATTCGCGCTTGCGGCTCGCTCCCACGATCTCGACCGGCATGCCGATCTTCCCCAACTCATGCTGGATCAGCTCGGCGTCGATATGACTGTCTTCCAGGAGAAGAATGCGGATCTGCGCGGCGCCGACGATGTCGGCAAGGAGCTGGTTCAAGTCAACGGCCTCCGGGATAGGGCTCGTTGAGAACGGCCCATACGAGCCCCAGGTTCCGGATTGCCTCGAAGAAGGCGTTGAAGTCGACAGGCTTGACCACGAACGAGTTGACCCCCTGCTCGTAGGACCGGACCACATCGGTCTCTTCGCGCGAAGAGGTCAGCATGACGATCGGGATGTTGCGGTGGCGCGGATGGCTCTTGACCTTCTCCAGCACCTCGATCCCGTCCACTTTCGGCAGCTTCAGATCGAGCAGGATGACCGCCGGCTGTTCGCCGTCGCGCGCCGCGTGATCGCCTTCGCAGAAGATGTAGTCGAGCGCCTCGACGCCGTCGCGCGCGATGACGATCTCGTTTGCGATGTTCGTCTTGCGCAGTGCGGCGACGGTTAGTTCGATATCGGCCGGATTGTCCTCAACCAGCAGGATCGGTCTCAAGCTTGCCACGTTCGTTTTCGCCTCTTCGATCGGGCAGTTCGATTGTGAACATCGCCCCTTTGCCCAGCGTCCCTTCTGCGCTTATCGATCCTCCATGGCGGTCGACGATGCGTTTCGTCAAGGCCAGCCCGATGCCCGTGCCGTCGAATTCGTCGGAATGGTGCAGCCGCTGAAAGACCTGGAACAACTTGCCCACATAGGTCATGTCGAAGCCGACGCCATTGTCCGCGACACTGTACCGCGTCGAGCTGTCCGCATTGCGGCTGCCGGCGATGGTGATGATCGCCGGATCGCTGTCGCGCGAATATTTCATCGCGTTCTCGACGAGGTTGAACATCGCCTGGCGCACCAGCGACGGGTCGCCCCATGCGACCGGGAGGTCCTTATCGACCTGCCATTCGATCCGCCGTCCTTCCAGCTCGTGCGAAAGGCCGCGCTGGATTTCCTCGACCACCTTGTTCATGTCGATGCGCGACATCTTGAGGCCGGTGCGTCCGAGCTGGGAAAATTGCAGAAGATCGTCGACGAGCTGTCCCGCCGTTACCGCGGCCTGCGAGATTCCTTCCAGATAATGGCGCGACAGGTCCTTCAGCCCCGTCTCTTCCTCCTTCAGCAGTTGCGCATAACCCGCGATGTGCCGGAACGGCGCGCGCAGATCGTGGCTGATGGAATAGGAGAACGCCTCCAGTTCCTTGTTTGAGCGCTGCAGTTCCTCGGTCATCTCCGCCCGCTCCTCGGCGCGCTGAAGAACGAGATCGACCACCGACTGGCGAAAATCCTCGGCGCTGTGGAGTTCCGCGCTCGACCACGGCACGGCACGGCCCCGCACCGTCTCCTTCCAAATCTCGAACGATGTGCGCGGACTGATCCGCATCGCGCGGTCGTCGACCGTCTTGGCCGGCTCGCCGCCCCACTTGACCGTGTGCTTGAGTTCCGGCCGGAACCACATGATGAAGCTCGCATGGCGCTGGGAGATCGGCACCGCGACCACCCCGCTCGCGACATCGGCGATCGTCCTGCCCGCAGACCAGTGCTTGCCGAGTTCGCGCGTGGCGAAGACCCGATCGACATCCATTCCCTGCAGCCAGCGCGCCAGGTCCTTGATCCGGTCCGAAGGCGGAACCTGTCCAGTGGTCAGCACCATGCCTTCCGTGATCACCGCCGCGCCCTCGGCATTGGTCAGTTTCAGCCATTGCTGCGAACGGGCGACAAGCCCTTCCTGAAAGACCGGCGTCCGGGCGAGATGCGAGACAAGTTCGGTCTCCACGCACTTGAGCGCCAGCCGGTCCGCACTCTCCCGGCGACGCTCGTGGAAGGCGATCTGGTGTCCGACGATGCGCCCGAGAAACTCGCACGCCGCCCGGATGCGGGCATCGACCTCCATCGGGTTCCGGTTGTGGCAGGAGATCAGCCCCCACAGCGCGCCATCCACCACGAGCGAAATCGACATGGACGCACCAGTGCCCATATTGCGCATATATTCCAGATGGATCGGCGAGACGCTGCGCAGCGCGGCATCCGAAAGGTCGAGCGGAGCGCCGTCCACCGGCGAAGTCGCCGGTTCGATCGGCACCGGATCGTAGCTGGAACTGGGGATCAGCCGCAGCCGGTTGAGCAGATAAAGCTCCCGCGCCTGGGCGGGAATGTCGGTCGCCGGAAAGCGCAGGTCGAGATAGGAAGGCAGTACACCGTCGCCATCCTCCGCGATCACGGTCCCGTTCCAGTCCGCATCGAAGCGATAGATCATCACCCGGTTGAACCCGGTCAGGTCACGAACTTCCCGGGCCGCCTCGGCAAGGACATTGTCGATGTCCTGGCTGCTTTCGATACGGTCGACGAAGCGCTGCATCCTTGGATAAGGATTGGAGGCGAGGATATCCGGATCGGTTTCCTCGAACTCGACGATCACGCCCTGCGCCGTGCCATGAGCGGAAACCAGCAGGCACTTGCCGCCGATCTCGATGGGCTTCAGGAACGGGTCGCCGGCCGCGTTCGCCCGCAACGCGGTCAGCGCCGCGGCCAACGGTCCGCTGTCGAGCTTCGCGCCCGCTTTCGCGTCGAAGCCGAGAAATTCGGGAGCGTTCGCGCTGGCCTGCAATATGGTGGCCAGACCCGCGTCGAGCACGATCAACGCTCCATGCGGCTGAATCCCGCCGGGGATGCGGATCGGCTCCTGCGCGCACAGATCGAGGTCGGTCGGGACTTTGACGTTCATGCGCGGGGTGTGCTCCAGATGTGCGTTCGGCACCGTTTCACGATTGGTTGGGGGCGGCAATGCGATTTGCGTTTTCGACAGACCCAACGGCTTCGACCGCAGGGCGTTGCATGGCGCCGAGGATTCGGCCGGCGGCTCGCCCATAAAGCGTGAACGCCATGCAGGCGCCGTTCGCCAGTCCATCGCGCGTTGCATCTTCGTCGGGCAGGCGCTCGAGCTGGCTCAGAAAATCCTGCCACAAGGGCAGCCCGGCCCCATGCAGCAGAAACGCATTGCGCCCCTCCTGCCCTGCCGCCTGCCGTGCCAGCAACCTGCCCCCGAGCCGCGACCCCTCCAGCACATAGAGCACGCCCATCTGCGCTTCGGTGCTCTCGATCGGCGCCAGCGTCTCGCTGTACTCGGGCCCGATGCCGCACGCGCGCAGATCGGCTTTCAGCGCTTCGCTGCGCCGATGGCGCGGCCAGGCCGCAAAGCGCGACGCGACACCGCCCGCCTCGAGCGCGACCTCGAGCGGCAGGAGCGCGGCCGCATGGATGCGCAGGAAAGCCGCGTAGTCGTCAGGCTCGCCAAGGTCGAGCTGCGAGATCGCCGTATCGAGTTCGTGATGAAGGTCGCGCGTCGCCTCGCGCAGGAAGAATCGATGCAACTGGAGCCGCCCGTCTGTCTCTTGTCGCGGCGACCCTATGCGCTCCGGCGGCGAATGCGAAGCGCAACCCGCTTAATTAGCAGGAACCAAAATGCAAGATCGCACATTATTGCAGCGCGAAAAGGGACATCGCATCCGCCGCCAAGACTGATCCGCCGGCGGATTGCCCATAGTTTGAGAGGAAATATCCATGTCTGATCGTGGACCGACGATTATCAATACGGGTCGTGGTGGCGGTGGCGGCGGCTGGGCCGTTGCGCTCGTGCTCGCCATCGTCGTCATTATCGGCGGCGTCTGGCTGCTCGGCGGCTTCGGCGGCGGCGGTGGTGCCGACGACGTCAACGTGACCATCGACACGCCCAACGTCGATGTACCGGACGTGGACGTTCCGGACGTGGACGTGACGACCGACGGCGACTGATCATCACTGTCAAATGATTGAACGACACACCCGCCGGTTCAGCCGGCGGGTGTTTTTCCATGTGACTAGGTCCCCGGTATAAAAAATCTAGTGGCGTTTCACGATCCGATGCGCCATTGCTCGCTCAGGGACTCTGGGCGAAAACGTTTGAATGCCGATTGCAAATAAAAACTTCGTCAGGTCGACTGCGATCCTGCTGCTTATTGGCATGCTCGCACTGGTGGCGATCGTCGGCACGTCGATCTGGCTCGTCGAGCAGACGCAGCACCATTTCGACGAGGTGATCGAGGCCCGTCAGGCGCGGTCCGCGACGGTCGACCTGCGCAGCGCGCTTCAGGACATCGAGACCAGCCAGCGCGGTTACATCCTGACGCAGGAAGAGCGCTATCTCGAACCCTACCAGGCCGCGCGCGGAACGGTGATGGAGCGCTATGAGCGGCTGCGCACCATTCTCCTGCCCTATCCGCAGGCGACCGAGCCGATGGAACGCCTGCTCGAGGGCATCAATCTCAAGGTCGCCGAGATCGACGAGACGATCGACCTCGTGCGCCAGGGCAACGTCTCGGCCGCCGTGGATATCGTCCGGACGGATCGCGGCAAGGAGATCATGGATGAGGCGCGCGAGCTCTTCACCGCCATCGTTCGCGCCGCCGATGAACGGCTCGACGCGGGCGCCGAGAGCCAGCGCGACACGGCGAACTGGCTGCGCCTGACGACGCTTCTCGGCGCGCTCGTCATTCTCGCGGTGGTCGGAACGGCCGTCTGGATGGCGCTTCGCTATACCCGCGAACTTCTCAATGCACGCGAGGAAGTCAAGGAACTCAATGCCGGCCTCGAGCAGCGCATCGCCGAGCGCACCGAGGACCTCGTCCGCGCCAATGAGGAAGTGCAGCGCTTCGCCTATATCGTGACGCACGACCTGCGCGCGCCGCTCGTCAACATCATGGGCTTCACCAGCGAGCTCGACTCGACCATGAAGACGATCCAGACCTACGTGCTGGCCGATGGCGAGCCCTTGAGCCAGCAGGAAATTCAGGACGCCCGGCTCGCCGCTTCTGAAGACCTGCCCGAGGCGATCGGCTTCATCCGCTCGTCCACCCGCAAGATGGACGCGCTGATCAACGCGATCCTCAAGATTTCGCGCGACGGGCGCCGTCCCCTGAAGCCGGAGCGCATCGACTTGAAGGAGCTGATCGAGGCCAACGCCAACACGATGCAGCATCAGGTCGCCGACAGCGAAGGCCGCATCGACGTCGATGTCGCCGTCCCGCCGATCCTGTCCGACCGCCTGTCGCTGGAGCAGATCATCGGCAATCTCCTGGACAATGCGGTGAAGTACCGCGCATCCGATCGCCCGATCGAGATCGACGTCTCCGCCCGCAAGATGAGCGGTCGCCAGATCGTCATCGACGTCAAGGACAATGGCCGCGGTATCGCCGAGCAGGATCACCAGCGCGTCTTCGATCTCTTCCGCCGTTCCGGCACGCAGGACAAGCCCGGCGAAGGCATCGGCCTCGCCCATGTTCGCACGCTGGTTCGGAACCTTGGCGGCGATATCACCCTTGAGTCCGAGTTCGGACGCGGAACCACGTTCCGGGTGACGCTGCCCGAAAAACTTCCCACGGTTCAAAGGAGTGCATGAGTTGACCGACGGACAGCCAGTGACGATCATCATGATCGAGGACGACGAGGGCCATGCGCGCCTGATCGAGAAGAACATCCGCCGCGCCGGCGTCAGCAACCAGATCATCCCGTTCACCGACGGCACGTCCGCGCTTTCCTATCTCTTCGGCGCCGACGGTTCGGGCGAGGACAGCGCACGCCGCCAGCTTCTGATTTTACTCGACTTGAACCTGCCGGACATGACCGGTGTCGACATCCTCGAAAAAATCAAGAACAACGTCCACACCAAGCGCTCGCCGGTCGTCGTCCTCACCACCACGGACGACCAGCGTGAAATCCAGCGCTGCTACGATCTGGGCGCGAACGTCTACATCACCAAGCCGGTCGACTATGACGGTTTCGCCAATGCGATCCGCCAGCTCGGCCTGTTCTTCTCGGTGATGCAGGTTCCCGAGACCGCTTGAAGCCGATGACCGATCCCGTCCGCGTCCTTTATGTCGACGACGACCCTGCCCTTGCGCGCCTTGTCCAAAAGCGCCTCGAGCGCCAGGGTTTCGTCGTCGAGCATTCGGGCGACATCGCCGATGGCCTGACGCGCGTCGACGCGCAGACATTCGACGTCGTGGTGCTGGATCATTATCTGGCGTCGGGGACCGGGCTCGACATGCTGGCCGCGCTCAAGAAGCGTCCGGCCGCACCGCCGGTCGTCTATGTCACCGGGTCATCCGAAGCGACCGTCGCCGTCGAGGCGCTGAAGGCGGGCGCCGCCGACTATGTCCTGAAGAGCGTCGGCGACGAATTCTTCGTCCTCCTGTCGAGCGCGATCGACCAGTCGATCGAAAAGGCGAGGCTGCAGCGCGAGAAGGAGAACGCTGAAAAGGAGGTTCGCGACGCGCGCGACCGGGCGGTCATCCTGCTCGCCGAAGTCAATCACCGCGTCGCCAATTCGCTCGCGCTCGTCGCGGCTCTCGTTCGCATGCAGACCTCCGCCGTCTCCGAGCCCAAGGCCAAGGACGCGCTGGCGGAGACACAGGCGCGCATATCGGCCATCGCCGGCCTCCATCGCCGGCTCTACACGTCCGATGACGTGACCATGGTCGACCTCGATGCCTATATCTCGACCCTGATCGCCGAACTCGACACCTCGATGAAGGCGGCCGGCCACGCCTCGCGCATCCGCGCAGATCTGGAACCTCTGACGGTCCCCACCGACAAGGCAGTCTCGATCGGCATGATCGTCACCGAACTCGTCACCAACGCCTATAAATACGCTTATCCCGGCGACGCCGAAGGCGAGGTGCGCGTCTATATCCGCCGCGCGGGCGACGATTCGGCGATCCTGCGCGTGGAAGACGACGGGATCGGCTGGAACGGTGAAGGCCAGCCCAAGGGAACGGGGCTAGGCTCGCGCATCGTCAAGGCGATGGCGACCAGCCTCAACACCTCAATCGTCTATGGGGACGGCATCGGCGGCACCCGCCTGACGATGGACCTGCCGATCGGCCGTCCCGTCCAGCACTGAGCATGGTTAGCCGCGCTCAGGCCGAAACCTCCGTCGAAAGCCAGCGCAGCACCAGCGCCTCTTCCTCATCCAGCCCATCGATAGGCTTGCGATAGCGTTTACGCGCTTCGGCCAGTTCCTCCATCAGCCGCCCGGTCGACCAGGAATCGACGACACGCGGATGAATATAGCAACGCCGGCAGACCGCGCGCGTGTTGCCCAGCCGCGCCGCGACCTTGTCGATCAGCCCGTTGAGAACCCTCGCCGTCTCGGTTTTCGTTTCCGGCAGTTCGACCGTCGAAAAAAGGGCGGCCGCACTGGTCGTCCCGCCCCAGGTGCGAAAATGCTTGGAGGAAAACTCCTCGCCCGTCGCCTCGCGGATATAGGCGTTGACGTCTTGCGAGCGCACCATGCGCCGCTCCCCCTCCTCGTCGCGATACTGGAAGAGATGCTGGCCGGGCAGGTCCAGAATGTCCTTCATGATCCGCGCCATGCGCTTGTCGACGAGCTTCAAATTCCATTCCTTGCCCGACTTGCCCTTGAAGGCGAAGCGCAGCTTGGACCCCTCGACCTCGACATGGCGCGCGCGCAGCGTCGTCAGGCCGAAACTCTTGTTCTCGCGCGCATAGGCCGGATTGCCGACGCGGATCATCGTGTTGTCGAGAAGCCAGACGATGGAGGCGAGCACCTTCTCGCGCGGCAGCCCGCGCTTGCGCAGATCCGCTTCCATCTTCTCGCGCAGCCGCGGCAGCGCCGTCGCGAAGTCGACCAGGCTCTGATACTTCACGTCGTCCCGATATTCGCCCCAGCGCGCGTGGTAGCGATATTGCTTGCGCCCCTTCAAATCGCGCCCCGTCGCCTGGATATGGCCAAGCGGGTCGGGCGAAATCCACACATCGCTCCATGCCGGCGGGATGACCAGCGCCTTGATTCGCGCAATCTCGTCGCGGTCCGTCAGCTTCGCCCCTTCCGGTGTCAGGAACGAAAAGCCCTTGCCGGCCCGCTTTCTCCTGATGCCGGGTTCCGCATCGCTGACATAGGAGAGGTCGTCCGGTCGGCGCAGCGCGATCGGCAGATCGTCTGCCGGCCTGTTTTCTCTGGAAAGGGTTTCGAGCACGCCGCATCGCTCCTGGTCGGTTTCGCCAAATGCGCCGGATGCTTCGAAGGTTCCTTTCAGGAAGCGCGTCGCGTGGGAACCGCGCCTGTCCATTCGCGTTTCCATCCGCCCGCCCCAAAAGGCTGGCCGCAAAAGACGATCACAAGAAGACATAGGCATACCCCTCATGGACCATCGCGACCGGCTCATTCTCGCTCTCTCCGCCTTGATCCGCGCAGAGCGCGAAGCCCGCAACGCCTGGGACTCGGCACTCGCCGCCAATGCCCTTGCGCCCGAAATCATCGACGCCATCGGCAGCGATCCGAAGCGCCTGATCGGACATGAAGACCTCGAACTGGCCGAGGCATTCGTGTCGCCCTCTGCGACGCGCAGCCGCGCCACCGCGCGCTTCGCCTGATCATTGGAGGTTGTTCGTTCTGGCCCGGCGGTTTCGCCGGGCTTTTTGCTGTCTGGCCCTTGGACGTCCTTTCCCGCCCCGCTATCAGGGAACGGCAATTTGGGAGGCACATGGAATGACGTCCGAACTGATCCGCAAATCCGCCTGTGAAATCGTCGATGGGCTGCGCACCGAAAAATGGTCGCCGCGCCAACTGCTCGACGCACTGGAAGAACGGATCGCCGCCGTCGACCCCGCCGTCAACGCGCTGCCCACTCTCGCCTTCGAGCGCGCCCGCAAACATGCCGATGACCTCGCCGGGCGCCCGGTCGCCGAGCGCGGCCAGCTTGCCGGTGCGCCCGTCGCCATCAAGGACCTGACCGAGGTCGAAGGCGTGCGCACCACCCACGGCTCGCGCATCTTCGAGAATCACGTCCCTGCCCGCTCCGATGTCATGGTCGCGAATCTGGAAGACGAAGGCGCCATCATCTACGCCAAGACCGCGACGCCCGAATTCGGCGCCGGCGCGAACACCTTCAACGACGTCTTCGGCGCGACGCTCAATCCATGGAACACGTCCCGCTCGGCCGCCGGCTCGTCTGGCGGCTCGGCCGTCGCGCTTGCCACCGGAATGGCGTGGCTGGCGCAGGGCTCGGACCTCGGCGGCTCGCTGCGCAACCCGGCAAGCTTCAACGGCATCGTCGGCCTGCGCCCCTCGCCCGGCCGCGTCGCCGCCGATCCGGGCATGCTCGTCGACGATATCCTGTCCGTCGAAGGCCCGATGGCCCGCACCGTCGAGGATCTCGCGCTCCTTCTCGACGCCATGACCGGCGAACATCCCGCCAATCCGATCTCGCTGCCGCGCGACGGCACCAGCTTCCGCAAGGCCGCGCAAAGCCGTGCCCTGCCGAAGCGCGTCGCTTTTTCCGCCGATCTCGGCGGCATCACGCCGGTCGATCCGGAGGTGGCGGAAATCTGCCGAGCTGCGGCCTATCGCTTCACCGAGCTCGGCGTCGAGGTGACCGATGCCCATCCCGACCTTTCCGATGCGCGCGAAACCTTCCAGACGCTGCGCGCCGTCAGCTTCGCCACCGGCCACGCCGCCAAGCTCGAAACGCATCGCGATCTTCTGAAGCCGGAAGTGATCTGGAACATCGAGAAGGGTTTGGCGCTCACCGTCGGCGACGTCGCGAAAGCCGAGGCACGCCGCGCCGGCATCATCACCCGTGCCCTCGCCTTCTACGAGAAGTACGACCTCCTCCTGACGCCCGCGACCATCGTCTCGCCCTTCCCGGTCGAGAACCGATACGTCACCGAATGCGCCGGCGTGAAATTCGACACCTATATCGACTGGCTGACCATCGCCTTCGCGATCACGCTGACGACCGGCCCCGCGCTGTCGCTTCCCTGCGGTTTCACGCGCGAAGGACTGCCGGTCGGCCTGCAGATCGCAGCCCGACCGCGCGGCGAGGCGCGGCTCCTGGCCGGAGCCGCCGCCCTCGAGCGCCATCTCGATCTCGGCACCGTCGAGCCGATCGATCCGCGCCCGGGAAACTGACGCGCTCTAAGCTGAGCGCCTTATTCGGGCGCTTCGCTGCCGCCGATGGCGAACGTCACATCGACATGGACGACATAGCTGTTCTCGCCCGTCTCGACGGGAACGGAGCCGCCCGAATCGGCCGCCATCCGCATCATTGCGCGCTCCTGCATCGGCATTGGCGGCGGTGCAGTGCGCTCCGACATCCCGATCACGTCGCCCAGCGTCACGCCGGCCGCTTCCGCCAGCGTCCGTGCGCGGCCCATCGCATCCTCGACGGCCTTGCGACGTGCCTCGGCGGTCGCGGCCGACGGATCGTCGTTGACGAAGGAGATCGACCCGCCCTGATTGACGCCCAGCGTCACCGACTGGTCGAGGATCTCGCCCACCTTCTCGATGTCGCGGATGCGGATCGTCAGATTGTTGGTCACCTGATAGGCGACGATCCGCGGCTGTTCCGTGCCGTCATTGTTTTCCGGGTAGACGTAGCGCGGGTTGATCGACAGCCCCGCCGTCTGCAGGTCGCGATCCGCGATCCCCGCCTCCTTCATCGCCGCGATCACGTCGGCCATCGCCTCGTTATTGTCGTCGAGCGCCGCGCGCGCGGTCTCGGCCTCGCGCAGAACGGCAAGGTTGACGATCGCCATGTCCGGCGCAACGGCAGCCTCGCCCATGCCGGAGACGACGATCTTGGGAAAGGGCCGCTCTTCCTGTGCGTGTGCGGCAAGCGGCAGGGCAAGCGCGAGGATGGCGGTCGAAACGAGAAGGCGCATGAGGTAACTCCCGGAATATGCGGATCGAATTTGAATGCGTAAGCAGCGATTATGGGCGCATTGCGGCGCCGCAAAGCTTGTGCACCCGGCCAAAAGCCACTAATGCCAACACCCGTGTGGGGCCTGTAGCTCAATGGTTAGAGCCGGCGGCTCATAACCGCTTGGTTGGGGGTTCGAGTCCCTCCGGGCCCACCATCGCTTCAACCGCGGCCCCGCCAGCGTCGCGACCGGATTGCGATGACGCCGGGTCAAAGCCGCACCGTCGGAATTTAGCCCCGAAACCTTCTCGGCGACGTCAATCCAGACCCACGCGACTTGCGCCGGTGCGAAACAGCGCCTCTGCCTCCGGCGAGAATCGAAAGGTGGAGAGAAAGTCGTTCACACCGAAATTCGGCAATGATTTTCGGATCATGGCCGCGAACACCCGCCCTTCATCGGCGCGTCCGGCAAGTGCCAGGCAATATGCGGCGATCGCCAGGATGATGTTGTGGGCATTGGGCCTCGCAGAAGCCTTGATCGCCCATTCCGCGGCCTCCTCATATTCCCCAAGCCGCACATGCGCCATGGCGCGGGCGCCGAGCATGCCGAACAGCAGCGGATCGAACGGGCTCAAACTGCGCGAATGATCCGACGAGGCGATGGCGGCGGCGGGATCGCCGGACTGGGATTGCACGAAGGAGAGCGCGTAGTGGCCGAGTGCGAAATTGGGGCTGAGGTCCACCGCCCGCTCCAGTTCGGCGACCGCCTGGTCCTGATTGCTGCGCAACCACAGCGCCCGCCCCATCGCCCAATGCGCCGCGGGGTCGTGATCGTCGACGATCAGGCTTCGGCCGGCCGCCTCGTAGGCGAGATCGGCTTCCTGGTCGCGATCGGCCCAGTGCTGGAAGGCGT
The DNA here is from genome assembly GCF_052435475.1 of Aliihoeflea sp. Classification (NCBI taxonomy): domain Bacteria; kingdom Pseudomonadati; phylum Pseudomonadota; class Alphaproteobacteria; order Hyphomicrobiales; family Phyllobacteriaceae; genus Aliihoeflea; species Aliihoeflea sp. The sequence goes on along the minus strand of NZ_JBQVMV010000009.1, from coordinate 23,627 downwards.
TCTGCCAATGCGTGAACGAGATGCCCGCATAGGCACGGGCAAAGGTGGGATCGGCCTCGCTCGAGCGCTTGAAGAACTGAAGCGCCAGATCGTTGTCCGTCTTGGTGAAACGGTACATGTGCCAGAGTCCGCGATGATAGGCCTCCCAGGCGTTGAGCGAATTGGGCGGCTTCAGGATGGCGCGGTTCTTCTCGGCGGTCTCGACCTCGCTGGCGATGGAGGAGACGATCATGTTGCAGATGTCGTCGAGGAGGAGGAAGGCGTCGTCCGGTTTGAGGTCGAATTCGTCCGACCAGACGATCCTCGTGGTCCGCGCCTCGACCAGTTCCACCGACACCAGGATGCGCCCGGCGCTTCGCCGCACCATGCCGGTGGTGAAATAGTCGACATTCAGCCGTTTCGCCGCATCCTCCGGCCCGGTGCCTCGTTCCGAAAGTGCGAATACGGAGCCGCGGGCGATGATGAACAGGTTCCGCAGCTTGGCGAGCCGCGTGATGATGTCGTGGGTCAGGCCATCGGCAAAGCCGGCCTCGCCATTCAGCCTGTCCGGCTCCGCGAAGGGCATGACGGCAAGCGATGCCCGCTGCAGTCGCGCCTGCTCGATCGCCGGCGTCTCCTGATGGGCATGTTCGATCGCGTAGACCGGCGCTCGCTCGGAAGGCTTGGCAGGCGCCTGATCGTTGCGCATTTCCTGCCACGCCCGCCGGATCGGGTCGAACTCCATATCCTCGGCCTCGAACAAGCGTGCGATCGCGGCGAGGTGCTGTTCGGCCTCGGCGGCCAGCCCGCACGCAAGCAGAGTTCTTAAAAGCAGGATTTGCGCCCGCGCGTCGAACGGGGAAAGCTCGACCCAGCGCTCCACATGCGGCCGCGCCTCGCGTGGATCGTTCGGCAAGAGTGCCACCAGTCGTTCGAGCAGGGCCGCATGGCTGGCGCGATAGCGGCTGCGCTGGGTTGCCACCCAATAGTCGAGTTGCGGGCTGCGTTGCAGGTCCAGGCCTTCCAGGAAATCGCCGGCGAAGAGGCGGCAGAGCCTGCTCAGGCTGGCAAGATCGAGCGTCTCCAGTCCGGCCCGCATTGCTGCTTCGACCTGCACCGCGTCGACCATGCAGTCCGTCAGGTCGAGCGAGATCATGTCGCTTCTGGAAGTGACCCGGGCACGTCCCGGCTCGTCGAGGATCGCCCTCAGCCTGCTCAGGCACCAGCGCAGTTCACCCTTGGGATCGTTCGGAACGTCGCCGAGAAGCTCGCAAAGACGCCCGCGGCCAACGGGGTGCGCGGAAACGGACAGATACGCCAGCAGCGCCCGCACCTTGCGCGAAGGCGGAAGGTCGACCGGAACGCCGCTGCGAACCACGGAAAGCCGCCCGAACATCGATATCGTCAATGCGGCGGCAGCGGGCTCGTCGCACAGTGCAAGCGTTTCCATGCACGTTTCCACGCTTCCAACCACGCTCCCACCCGCGGCTCGACTTTACCACCATGGCCGGGTGATCGCATCCGGCTTCTGCGCATGGAGGAGAGCGCACTGACCGGATCAGCACGACCGGGTCATTCGGCGTAGAATACACCGACCCAGCGGATGATCGCCGCATTAACTGAGCCTCGTGATCGGCATCGTCGCCTTGGGCCGCCGTCCAGCAGAAAACGACACACACACAGGAGATCGATCATGCACATGCACGAAGCGATACGCACCACCACCGGCAGGGGCCGGCTGTTCGACAGCATCCTCGATACGGTCGGCGACACGCCGACCGTCAGGATCAACAATCTGGGCGTCGACCACGCCACGATCTACGTGAAGGCCGAGTTCTTCAATCCGGCCGGATCGGTCAAGGACCGGCTCGCGCTCAACATCATTGAGGACGCCGAGCGGCGCGGCCTGCTGAAGCCCGGACAGACCGTGGTCGAGGCGACGAGCGGCAACACAGGCATCGGGCTGGCGATCGTGTGCGCCCAGAAGGGATACCCGCTCGTGGTCACGATGGCCGACAGCTTCTCGGTCGAACGGCGCAAGCTGATGCGAATGCTCGGCGCCAAGGTCGTGCTGACGCCCCGCGCGCTCAAAGGGTTCGGGATGTACCAGAAGGCGGTCGAACTGGCCGAGGCGAATGGCTGGTTTCTCGCCCGCCAGTTCGAGACGGCGGCCAACGCGGATATCCATGAAATGACGACCGCGCGTGAGATCATCAATGATTTCGCCGGGTCGCGCCTCGACTATTTCGTGACCGGCTACGGGACCGGCGGCACCGTTGCGGGCGTCGGCCGCGTGCTGCGACGCGAGCGTCCGGAGACCCGGATCGTGCTCAGCGAGCCGGCCAACGCGCAACTCCTCGGCAGCGGCCATGCGCAGGAGCGCGGCCGCGACGGCGCACCGGGAGCCAGCCATCCCGCCTTCGAGCCGCATCAGATCCAGGGCTGGACGCCCGACTTCATCCCGAGCGTCCTGCAGGAAGCGATCGACGGACACCTTTACGATGAAATTATTCCCATCGCCGGCCCCGAGGCCATGAAATGGACGCGCGACCTGGCACGCGGGGAAGGCATTTTCTGTGGCATCTCTGGGGGCGCGACCTTTGGCATCGCCCGCCAGGTCGCCGAACGCGCGCCGGCCGGCTCGGTCATCCTGTGCATGCTTCCCGATACCGGCGAGCGATATCTGTCGACGCCCCTTTTCGAGGGCATCGAGACCGAGATGGACGAGGAGGAACACGCGCTGTCGTTGTCGACGCCGGGCTTTCAGTTCGCGGCTTGAGGCTCGAAAGGAGCATATGATGGACGCGGTTCGCTCATCCCTCGCAATTGCCGCCGAAGAGACGCTCGACCCGGTCGACTGGCCCGAAATGGCCGGAATCGCCCATCGGGTGGTCGACGAGGCGGTGGCATATCTCAGGGACGTGCGAACGCGTCCAGCCTGGAGCGATATGCCGGCGGATGTGAGGGAACGCTTCACCGAGCCGCTGCCGCGCGAACCTCAGCCTCTCGGCGAAATCCTTCGCGCCGTATCCGAAAACGTCATGCCCTACCCGATGGGCAACGTGCATCCGCGCTTCTGGGCCTGGTATATGGGCTCCAGCAACATGACTGGCGCCCTGGGGGATTTCATCGCCGCCATCCAGGGCTCGAATCTGGGCGGCGGCAATCATGCCGCCGTCCTCATCGAACGGCAGGTCATCGACTGGTGCAAGCAGATGGTCGGATTTCCAGCCGGAGCCAGCGGAATGCTCGTCAGCGGCGGCTCGATCGCCAACCTCGTTGGCCTCACCGTTGCGCGCAACGTCAAGGCGGGCATCGACATCCGCGAAGAGGGCGTGGCGGCGCTCGCCCGCCCGCTGCGCTTCTATGGTTCCGACCAGATTCATTCGTGCCATCGCAAGGCGGTCGAAACGCTGGGTCTGGGCAACCGCGCCCTGCGGCGCATCGCAAGCGACGCCGAATTCCGCATCGACCTTTCTGCACTCGAGGCGGCCATCGCGCAGGACAGGGCGGCGGGCCTTCAGCCAGCGTGTATCATCGCCAATGCCGGTGCCGTGAATACGGGCGCCATCGACGATCTGGAAGCGCTGGCCGCACTCGCCGCGAAAGAGGATTTGTGGCTCCATGTCGACGGGTGCATCGGCGCACTGCTGGCGATAGCGCCGCGCGGGCGTCGGCTCGTCGCCGGGCTTCAGCACGCCGATTCGGTGGCGCTCGACCCGCACAAATGGCTCCATGCGCCCTTCGATGTCGGCTGCTGCCTGGTGCGCGACGCCGCCGCGCATCGCAAGACTTTCGCCACGATGCCCGAATATCTCCAGCCGGCGCCACGGGGGCTTGCCACGGGCGACTGGCTGCATGAGTTCGGCCTGCAGACCTCGCGCGGCTTCCGCGCACTCAAGGTCTGGATGAGCCTCAAGGAGCATGGCGTCGAGAAATTCGGACGCCTGATCGACCAGAACATCGACCAGGCCCAATATCTGGCCCGTCTCATCGAGGGCGAACCGAGGCTCCGTCTGGTGGCGAAGGCCCCAATCGACATCGTCTGCTTCCGCTACGATCTGCAAGATCTGGACGAAGCGGCCGTGAAGGCCCTGAACGTGGAGATCATGCTGCGGCTTCAGGAGAACGGCACCGCCGTGCTTTCAGACACGACGCTGCGCGGCAGGCACTGCCTGCGCGCCGCGATCTGCAACCACCGCACGCGCTATGCGGACATCGACCTGCTCGTCGATGAAATCCTGCGCCTCGGAAGCGAACTGGAACGGCAGATCCGAGGTTCAGCGCGCTAGCCCGCCGTCCCATCCGCCCCGGTGCCCCCCAAGAATTTCCGGTTGAGCTTCCACCTGCTGGAACTTCTATCTTCTATCCGATTGCATCGAACACGAGGATGGTTCCCGATGAAGCTTGCCCGAACTATTGCCCTGACCACCCTGCTCGCCCTCGGCGCCGCCGGTGTTCACGCGCAGACCGCGCATGACGGCCATGCCGGCCACGGCGGCGCGCAAAGCGAATCCGCATCCACGACGGCCTACCGCGCGGCGATGGACCAGATGCACGAGGACATGGCCGCGATGGCCTATTCGGGCGATGCCGACATCGACTTCGCACGCGGCATGATCCCGCATCATCAGGCCGCGATCGACATGGCGCGCATCCAGATCGAGGAAGGCGACGACCCGGAGATGCGCGCGCTTGCCGAGGAGATCATCGCGGCGCAGGAGCGCGAGATCGCGCAGCTCGAAGCCTGGCTCGAGGCGAACGACACCGAATAGTCCCGAACGTGCGAAAGGCGCCGGACCATGCCGGTCCGGCGCCTTTCGTCTTCCGCGGACCAGTCTCGCGGCTCTTATCTGATGACCGGGCAGTTCGGCGCGCGGGCGAAGACGATCGCCGTGCGGCCGTGGCGCCAGGCGCGGCCGGCAACGCGGATCACGTTGCGGTTGGCGTTGACGACGCGCGGATTGCGAAGGCCCATCCGCGCCGCCTTGTGAACCGCCTGACCGGGGGTGCAGGCCTGGCGATGATGGCGCGGGCCGCCGCGATGCCAGCGGTCGCCGCGATAGCCGCCGCCCCACTGGACGGTGACGTTGCCGGCATTGCCGTGGAACTGAAGGCCGGTCGCGTTGGCCTGTGCGGGCGCGGCGGCAAGGGCGCCGAGGCCGATCAGCGCGGAAAGCGCGGCCGTCTTTGCGAATTTGAACATCTTGTCTCTCCTCGTCGATGATGCGGATCAGGACATCTCATGTCGCTCAGGGCGATCGGGAGAGAATGGCGCCGGGAAACTGAACATGTTCGGAACCCCGCATTCATGCGCGGTTCATGTCGAAGTGTCGAACTCCTTGATCCAGTATTCCATCGGCTTCTCGCTCGCCTCGTCGGCGCCGACATCCCGCCACGAGTAATGCGTCTCCAGCCCCTCGATCCGGCGATAGCCGCGCTTGCGCCAAAAACCGTCGAGCGGGACGTAGTCGCCGGGCCGCATCGGATGATCCACCGGGCGAACCACGGCCGAAAAGACGCATTTGACGAAATTCTGCTCGCGCGCCGCCCGCTCCCGCTCTTGGAAGAAGCGCACGCCGATGCCCGTCCCCCGATACCCCTCCTTGAGAACGGATTCGCCGAAGTAAAAGAAGTCGTCGATGTCGAGGCCGCGCTCGCCGAAGGGCGCGGCGAATTCGCCGTGATGTTCGCCAAGCGGCGACGCCGTCGCCGCCCCCACCAGCGCCTCGCCGTCGAACGCACCGATCACCACCGCGCCCGGCCCTTTCACATATGTCGTCAGATAGTCCCGCTCATAGCCGGCATCCCCGTCGTAAAGATAGGGAAAGGCCCGAAAGACCTCGATGCGCAGCGCCGCCAGATCGTCGATCCGCGCCTCGACCTCGCCGCGCGCCAGCCGCCGGACGGTGACGGTCACCGTTCAGCCCTTCGAGACCGCTGCGATCCAGTTCTTGAGATTGTAATAGGTCGTCACCCGCGAGATGCGCCCGCCATCGATCTCGAACAGGATCGCGCCCGGCACGGAGTAGCGCTGGCCGTTCGCCTCGGGCAGGCCATCGGCGGTCGCCAGATATTCGCCATGCACGGTGAACTCGGCGGCGCCACGGCTGCCGGTCTCGTTGGTCATGATGACGATGTCGGCCAGCTCTTCCTTGTAGTGGCGGTCCATCATGCCGAGGAACCATTTGAACTTGTCCTTGCCGATCTCGCGGCCACCCTCGTTGATGTCGTGCGCGACGTCTTCGTCGAGGCACTCGAGCATCGCCGCGCCGTCGCCGGCATTGAAGGCTTCGAGATAGCGCTCGATCAGGACTTTGGTTTCGGTCTGGCTCATCGGGGGTTCCTTCGTTCGAGGTCGAGGCCTGTGAGGTAGGCTGCGCACCCTCCTGCGCGCAAGCGCCTTATGGCTCCTCGTCCAGCATATGGTCGAAATAGTCGTCGACGCTCTCCATGTCGGTTTCGAGCGCGGTCACCTTGCCGCGCACCGAAATGCCGGCTTCGTGGACGGTCTCGCGCGAACCCGAGACGAGGTGGTGCCACCACTTCAGGTCGTCGCCATTTGCGACCAGACGATAGGCGCAGGTCGAGGGCAACCAGGGCAGCGTGCGCACCTTGTGCGGCGTCAGCTTGACGCAATCCGGCACCTTGGCCAGCCGGCCGGGATAGTCCGAGCAGCGGCAATTGCCTGCGTCGAAGAGCCGGCAGCCGATGCTGGTCCAGTAAATCTCGCCGGTGTCCTCCTCCTCCAGCTTCGACAGGCAGCACTTGCCGCAGCCATCGCACAGCGATTCCCATTCAGGCGTGGTCATCGCCTCGAGGGTTTTGGTTTTCCAGAAGGGTTCGGACATGGCGCCGATGTGGACCCGCGCCCTTTCGCGGTCAAGCGGCAACGTCCGCGATCTCGATCGATTTGCCGCCGCAATGCCGCCAAATGGCCCCGGAAGAGCCTGTTTTCCCGCCAAACCGGAACAAAAAGCTGGTCTTTCTGTTGAAGCCGGGTTGGGACCCATTTCAGGAGCACACTCTAATGAAGAGACAGTCGCGGATACTGGCCGGGACGGCCCTCGGGCTGATCATGGCCACCGCTCAGCTAAGCGCGGCGCCTTTCGCCGGCGCACAGGCCGATTTCGACGCCATGCAGAAGGATGGGCAGCTCAATGCGCCGGTCATCCTCGCACAGGCGCCAACCGAGGAAACCGAAGAGCAGCGCCTGCAGCGCGAAGCGCAGGAAGCTCAGGAAGCCGCCGAAGAGGCACCCGTAGAGGAAGAAGCGCCCGCGGAAGAAGCCCCCACGGAAGAGGCGCCCGCCGAGGAAGCCCCGGCTGAAGAGCCTGCTGCCGAGGAGGCTCCCACCGAAGAGCCGGCTGCCGAGGAGGCTCCGGCCGAAGAAGAGACCCCGGCCGAAGAACCCGCCGCTGAGGAAGAGCCGGCTGCAGAAGAGGCTCCGGCTGAAGAGCCCGCCGCCGAGGAAGCTCCGGCTGAAGAACCTGCGGCTGAGGACGCTCCGGCAGAGGAAGCTCCTGCCGAGGCTCCGGCCGCTGAAGAAGCACCGGAAGCTGAAGAAGCCCCAGTCGAAGAAGAAGCGCCGGCTGAAGAGCCTGCTGCCGAAGAGGCTCCCGCCGAGGAAGCCCCTGCGGATGCGGCTCCGGCTGACGAAGCCCCTGCCGAGGATGCCGCTCCGGCCGAAGGCGCGGCTCCCGTCGAAGGCGGTGCCGCCGTCGAGGGCGAAGCTGAAGTCGAAGGTGCCGTCGAACAGCCGGCCGAAGCCGGCGAGGCCCTGCAGGTCGAAATTCCGCCGGAACAGGCCTTCGAGGAAACCGACGATCTCGCTCCGATCCTCGATTCGCAGAAGGTCGAGCCCGCCGAGGCCGAGGCTGCATTCGAAGCCGAAGCCGCTGCTGACGGCGAAACTCCCGAGCAGATCGAGGAAGAGCGCGCGCGTCGTGCCCGTCCGGCCGGCCCTGCCCCGACTTCCGAGCAGGACGCCCAGGTTCTCGAACAGCCGATCGAGATCCAGTCGCTGCGTGCCGAAGAAGGCCGCCGTCTGGAGGAGACCGAGATCCGCGAGCGTCGTCGTGAGCGTCGCGAGGGAGCCGAGGTCGTTCGTGAGATCGACAACCGCTTCATCGTCAACTTCAACAACACGACGGTGATCCAGAGCGACGACCGCCCGCGTCTCGTTCGCGAGTCCGAGGTGTATTACGAGGAGCTGCCGCGTGGCCGCACGCGTGAAGTGATCGTGCGTCCGAACGGCGTCGAGATCGTCACCATCCGCGACCGTTACGGCGACGTCATCCAGCGCTCGCGTTTCGCGCCGGACGGCCGTGAATACGTGCTCGTCTACGCCGACGATCGTCGCTTCGACTACGATCGCCCGCGTCGCTGGCGTGACCCGGCCCGTGACCTGCCGCCGCTGCAGCTCACGATCCCTGTCAGCCAGTACATCCTGGAGGCCAATCGCGTCGAGGACCCGGACATCTATTACGAGTTCCTGGACCAGCCTCCGGTCGAACAGGTTCGCGAGGTCTATACGATCGACGAGGTGAAATACTCCTCGCGCGTTCGTGACATCGCACGCCGCGTCGATCTCGACACGCTGACCTTCGACTTCGGCTCCGCCTCGATCCCGCAGAGCGAAGTTCCCCGTCTTCAGGGCCTCGCCGACGCGATGACCCGGATGCTCGAGGAAAATCCGGCCGAGACCTTCCTGATTGAAGGTCACACGGATGCGGTCGGTTCGGATGAAGCCAATCTGGCCCTGTCGGACCAGCGCGCTGAAGCCGTGGCCGTCGCCTTGACGGACTTCTTCGATATCCCGCCGGAAAACCTGGTCACCCAGGGCTATGGCGAGCAGTATCTGAAGGTCGAGACCCAGTCGGAAGAGCGCCGCAATCGCCGCGTCGCCGTCCGCCGCATCACCCAGCTTGTCGCCCCGGTGGCACAGGCTCAGTAGGGTTCCTACATACAAGGTTCCCTGCCCCATCCCCCTCGGGCGTCAGCCCGGCGGGGAGAGGCATCAGAGCCCGGTCGTCCTCCAGCGACCGGGCTCTACTTTTTTCGGTACGCACGCACTCAGGACGCGTTGAGATTTAGGTCTGAGCGTGCCGAAAATGACGGATTTCGAGAACCGGAGCGGAATGTACATTTGGGTACATGAGCACCGGAAGCGCAGAGAGCTGCCATTTGCAGGCCGCTCCGGCCGGAATATCGACGTGCCCGACCTAGACGGCCTTGAGGCGGCTGTCCCGCAGCAGCCCATGCTCTTCCAGCACCGGATAGGCGATCGAGGCGAGCAGCGAGTTGATCTGCTTCAGGTCGCGGATCGTGTCGAGATGGATCGAGCTCGTCTCCACGCTCTCCGCCGTTCCGCGCCGCAGCCGGTCGAAATGGCGCTGGCTGGAGCGCTTTTCGAGATCGCGCAGACGCTCCTTCTCCTGCACGAGCTGGCGTGCCGTCTCCCGGTCGCGCGAGACGAGCACGTTGAAGGCGAGGCGCGCATTGGCGAGCACCGCCGCGTGCATTTCGTGCAGTTCGTCCATCCCATCCGGCGAGAAGGCGACGCCGCGCTCCAGCTTCTTCTTCACCTGCGCCAGCATGTTGCGCACAATGATGTCGCCCACCTGTTCGAGCTTCACGCAGGCACCGAGCAGTTCCTGATAGCGCAACGCCTGGTCCTCGCTCATCTGCGAGGCGCTGATCCGCGCAAGGTAGAGCTTGATCGCCGCATGGCGCTCGTCCACCCGGTCGTCGAGCGCCGTCAGCGCCGCGATCTTCGGCTTGTCGGCCTCTTCGTAGAGCTCCATCACATTGGTCAGCATGATCTCGACCGTGTCGCAGATCGCCATCACCTCGCGTGTGGCATTGCCGAGCGCCAGCGGCGGATTGTCGAGGACAGTCGGGTCGAGCGAGGAAACCGGCTGGTCCTCGAGGTCGATCACCGCTTCGGGCTGCATCGCGGTCAGCGCGCTGCTGACCAGCCGGTGAACGATCCCCGCCAGCGGCAGCCCGACGATCACCAGCGCCAGGTTGAAGGCGATATGCGCGTTGACGAGCTGGATTTCGGGCGAGCCGCCGAGGAGGTCGAGCGGCGGATGGACGATCGCGATGACCGCCAGCGCCGTCACTGCGCCGATGCCGCGCAGCACCAGATTGGCGATCGGCACCGAGCGTCCCTGCGGCGCCATCGTGCGCGACAGCATCGCGGCGATCAGCCCGCCGCCGAGATTGCAGCCGAGCACCATGACGATGCCGAGTTCGACCGGTATCAGGTCGCGCGCGGCCAGCGCGACGATCAACAGAATCGCCGCGACGCTCGAATGGAAGAGCCACGTCATGATCGCCGCGACGATGAAGGCGGTAATCGGATCGGCGGCGAGGAAGTCCACGACCACCGGCAGGAGCCGGCTTTCGCGCAGTGGCTCCGACGCCTCGCCGATCAGCCGCAACGACAGGAGCAAAAGCCCGACCCCGACAAGGATACGGCCGAACTGCCGCCACGACCGCCGTTCCGTCGCCAGGAAAATGGCGGTGCCGGCAAAAAGGCAGATCGGCACCAAAAGGCTCAGATCGAAGGACAGCATCTTGACGACGATGGCCGAGCCGAGATCGGCGCCGAGCACCGCGACGAGCCCCGCTGCGCCGCCGACGATGCCCGATCCCACGAACGAGCCGACGAGCAGCGCCACCGCCGTCGCGCTCTGCAACGCGATCGCAAGTCCCGTGCCCGCAACGACGCCCGCGAGCGGGTTGCGCAGCGTCGCGCGCAGCCGCCGGCGCAGCACCTCGCCATAGGCACGCTCCACGCCGGTTCGCACCATGCGCGTTGCCCACAAGAGCAGCGCGACCGCGCCGGCAAGGTTGAGGAGAACGACCGACCCGCTCACGACCGGTCCTCCGGAAGGACGGCGGCCAGCGACGGCTCGAAGCATCTGCAAATGGAAATCATGAAATCAGCTTTGCTCTCGCGCGGTTCTGCCCGCGACTTTTTCTTTAGTCGATTAACAGGAATCGCATGCCGGCCCCGCGCACGCAAGCGCGGTCCGATAGTCCAGTTGCGACGCCCGCATAGTGTGAATCACGGGCATGAACCCGCATTCGCCTCGCGCCGCGCGCGGATCGGCTCTATATGCAGGACAAAGCGAGCAGAACCCAGATGCGATTTTCCCCTTCCTTCCTCGACGAGATCCGCGACCGGGTGCCGATCTCCTCGGTGATCGGCGCGCGGGTCACTTGGGACCGCCGCAAGACCAACGCGCCGCGCGGCGACTACTGGGCCTGCTGCCCCTTTCATGGCGAAAAATCGCCCTCCTTCCACTGCGAGGACAAGAAGGGCCGCTACTACTGCTTCGGCTGCGGCGTCTCCGGCGACCATTTCCGCTTCTTGACCGACCATGACGGCCTCGCCTTCCCCGAGGCGGTCGAGCGCATCGCCGACATGGCCGGCGTGCCGATGCCCGCCCGCGACGTCCAGCAGGAACAGCGCGAGCGCGAACGCGCCTCGCTCTCCGACGTCATGGAAATGGCGACGCAGTTCTTCCAGGACCGGCTGCAAGGGGCCGACGGCGCGAAAGCCCGCGCCTATCTGCGCGAACGCGGCCTCTCCGGCCCGACCCAGCAGAAATTCCGCCTCGGCTACGCCCCCGAAAGCCGCAATGCGCTGAAGGAGCATCTGGCAGCCAAGGGCGTCGACAAGGGCCAGATCGAGGCCTGCGGCCTCGTCGTCCACGGTCCCGACATTCCCTTGTCCTATGATCGCTTCCGCGACCGCATCATGTTTCCGATCGAGGACGCGCGCGGCCGCGTCATCGCCTTCGGCGGCCGCGCCATGGCAGCCGACGCACCCGCGAAATATTTGAATTCCAACGACACCGAACTCTTCCACAAGGGTCAGGTGCTCTACAATCTGGCCCGCGCGCGCTCCACCGTCGCGCGCGGCGGCACCATCATCGCCGTCGAAGGCTATATGGACGTCATCGCGCTCGCGCAGGCCGGCGTCGAGAACGCCGTGGCCCCGCTCGGCACCGCATTGACCGAAAACCAGCTCGAACTCCTCTGGCGCATGTCGGGCGAGCCTGTCCTCTGCTTCGACGGCGACCAGGCCGGCATGAAGGCAGCGTTCCGCGCCGCCGACCTCGCTTTGCCCCTCGTCCAGGCCGGTCGCACGCTGCGCTTTGCGCTCCTGCCCAACGGCCAGGACCCCGACGATCTCGTCAAGGCGGAGGGAGCCGACGCTTTCCGCGCCATCGTCGCGGACGCGCGCCCGCTGGCCGACATGCTGTGGCAGCGCGAGACCGGCGGCTCGACCTTCGACACGCCCGAGCGCCGCGCCGAACTCGAAAAGCGCCTGCGCGAACTGACCTTCCAGATCAAGGACGAGGACGTCCGCCGCCACTACCAGCAGGAGATGCGCGACCGCGTCATCCGCTTCTTCGGCGCGAGCCGGCCGAAAAATCCGCGTTTCGAAAAGGGCGGCGGACAGGGCCGTCCAGGCATGCCCGGCCAGATGGGCAAGCAGCGCTTCGCCGTCTCCGAGACGCTGGCCCGCTCCTCCATGGTCCGCCGCGCCGCCACGGCCATGCCGCTGCGCGAGACGTCCATCCTCGTCACCCTCGTCAACCACCCCGACCTCGTCGACGAGTATTTCGACGAGGTCGACCGCCTGTCGATCACCAGCGCCGAGCTGCGCCAGTTGAAGGCCTGCGTCGTCGACGCCGCCGCGCATGGGCTCACGGCCAGGGCCGGAACGCTCATCGAGCACGTGCGCACCTGCGGCATCGAGGACATCTGGGAACGGGCGCTGTTGCAGGTCAAGGGCGCAGGCCTGTGGACCGCCCTGCCCGAAGCCGCGCTCGACGACGCCCGCGACGCCTTTCAGCAGGCCCTATACTTGCAGCAGGCGGCTCAGTCTCTACATAGGGAGTTGAAAGCAGCCGAGACAGCACTCGCGACCGAGCCGACGGATGAGAATTACCGTCATCTCGTCGACGTGCAGTCCCAGTTGCGCGACGTGCAGGCAACCGAGGCGCTGATAGAAGGCTTCGGGGTCCAGTCGGGTCGAGCGGGCCGGGCCTGACGACGGGCCGACCAGCCGCAAAACCGGCAATTGATTCGCTTTTTTGCGGCGAATCATGTCACAGCCGCTTGACCTTCCGCCGGAATGACGGAATCAGGACGACCACGAACCTTAACGAGCGGCTTGCCCGCGTTGAAGACGGATGATGGGACGGCACACTGGTTTTGAGCGGGTTGGGCACGCCGGTATCGATACCAGGGTTAACAGCGCATTTACGTGAACACGCGTATGCGCCATCGACGAGCGCGATCCGCGCACTAGCATCCATGTCCGTGACGAGAGCCGCTGAGGCTTCCAATGGCCTGATGGCCGCCTGGAGAACAACATATGGCGACTAAAGAGAAGGAAGAGGTCGAGAACGAGCGCGAAGGCGGGACCGACGGTCCGCTGCTCGACCTTTCCGACGACGCAGTCAAGAAGATGATCAAGCTCGCCAAGAAGCGCGGCTTCGTCACCATGGACGAGCTCAACGCCGTGCTTCCTTCCGAGGAGGTCACGTCCGAGCAGATCGAAGACACGATGGCGATGCTGTCCGACATGGGCATCAACGTCGTCGAGGATGACGAGAACGCCGAGGACGGCGACCGCGAAAAGGAAGGCGACGCCGAGGAAGACGCCAACGAACTCGCCGAGCAGACCGGCACGGCCGTCGCTGCTACCACGACCAAGAAAGAGCCGACCGACCGCACCGACGATCCCGTGCGCATGTATCTGCGCGAGATGGGCTCGGTCGAGCTTCTGTCGCGCGAGGGCGAAATCGCCATCGCCAAGCGCATCGAGGCCGGCCGCGAGACGATGATCGCCGGCCTGTGCGAAAGCCCGCTGACCTTCCAGGCCATCATCATCTGGCGCGACGAGCTCAACGAGGCGAAGGTCCTGCTGCGCGAGATCATCGATCTCGAAGCCACCTATGCCGGCCCCGAGGCCAAGCAGGCGCCGATCGTCGAGCGCAACCCGGAAGAAGACAACAAGCCGAAGACCGACGACCGGTCCAAGCGCCGTGAAGACGACGACATCACCAATGTCGGCGGCGATACGCGCGGCGAAGAGGAAGACGACGACGAGGACGAGGCCAATCTGTCGCTGGCCGCGATGGAAGCCGAACTGCGTCCGCAGGTCATGGAGACCCTCGACGTCATCGCCGGCACCTACAAGAAGCTGCGCAAGCTTCAGGACCAGCAGGTCGAGGCCCGCCTGGCCCAGACCGGCGCGCTGTCGTCGAGCCAGGAACGCTCCTACAAGAAGCTCAAGGACGAGCTGATCACGGCGGTCAAGTCGCTGTCCCTCAACAATGCGCGCATCGAATCCCTCGTCGAGCAGCTCTACGACATCAACAAGCGTCTCGTTCAGAACGAAGGCCGCCTGTTGCGTCTGGCCGAAAGCTACGGCGTGCGCCGCGAGGACTTCCTCCAGCAGTACCAAGGCTCGGAACTCGACCCGAACTGGATGAAGTCGATCGCCAACCTGTCGGCGCGCGGCTGGAAGGAATTCGCCAAGAACGAGAAGGACACGATCCGCGACATCCGCGGCGAGATCCAGAACCTCGCCACCGAGACGGCGATCTCGATTTTGGAATTCCGCAAGATCGTCAACCAGGTCCAGAAGGGCGAGCGCGAAGCGGCCATCGCCAAGAAGGAAATGGTCGAGGCCAACCTGCGCCTCGTCATCTCGATCGCGAAGAAGTACACGAACCGCGGCTTGCAATTCCTTGATTTGATTCAGGAAGGCAATATCGGCCTGATGAAGGCCGTCGACAAGTTCGAGTACCGCCGCGGCTACAAGTTCTCGACCTACGCGACCTGGTGGATCAGGCAGGCGATCACGCGTTCGATCGCCGATCAGGCCCGCACGATCCGCATCCCGGTCCACATGATCGAGACGATCAACAAGATCGTGCGGACCTCGCGCCAGATGCTGCACGAGATCGGCCGCGAGCCGACGCCGGAAGAACTGGCCGAAAAGCTCGCCATGCCGCTCGAAAAGGTCCGCAAGGTCCTGAAGATCGCCAAGGAACCGATCTCGCTCGAAACCCCTGTGGGCGACGAGGAAGACAGCCACCTCGGCGACTTCATCGAGGACAAGATGGCGATCCTGCCGATCGACGCCGCGATCCAGGCCAATCTGCGCGAGACGACCACGCGTGTTTTGGCCTCGCTCACCCCGCGCGAGGAGCGCGTCCTGCGCATGCGCTTCGGCATCGGCATGAACACCGATCACACGCTGGAAGAAGTCGGTCAGCAGTTCTCGGTCACGCGCGAGCGTATCCGCCAGATCGAGGCCAAGGCTCTCAGAAAGCTCAAGCACCCGAGCCGGTCGCGCAAGCTGCGCTCCTTCCTCGATAGCTAACCACAAAAAACCCGGCCTCGAGCCGGGTTTTTCATTTACGGAAGTCTCAGAAGGTGCCGCCGTCCATCAGGACTTGGCGCCGCCCTTCTTGGCTGGTGCACCCAGATCCTTGATCTGTTTGCCGAATGCCGGCTCGGGCGCTGCCGGCGCCTTTTCCTTCTTTGGCTTTCGAACTTCTTTGTTCGATCGCATCTGTCCCTTGGCCATCAGTTTTTCCCCTTCACGTCTGCGGCTTCGACCAATTCGAGCGCTTCTTCGCCGGCAACACGATCATAGCGTTCGCTTTCCGCCCGGATGCGGTACTGAAACTCATTGTTGCGAAGCGGCATACATCCCGTCACGCTGAAGCTCTCATCGGTTTGCAACGGCATGGCGAACCACGTCTTGAGATGGACGATCTGCCCCACCGAGAAGCGGTGGGTCGGTTGCGCGCGCGCGCTGCGCTCGGCTCGAAATCTGATCATTATGTCTCGCTATCCTTCGCGATCGCGGCTTCCAGATCGCCCGAGGCGATCTCCACGATTTGGGTGGGGCGGGATGCCCGTTCTATCGACGGCAGATGGATGTAGGTGGCAACGGAGCGGTAGGCGATCCACGACAGGCCGTCGATCGCTTCCTCGTCGTGATCGATGCGATATTCGCCCGCCGGCAAGGTCTGGTCGATGCCGGCCAATGTGAACGGCGCGGCAAAGCGCGTCGTGGACGATCTGGTCCGAGTGGTCACGATTACGGGTCCTTCCACCAGACCCGATATCGGCAACGGGAGGGCCAACGTTACCGCGGCGCTCCTTTGGAAATATCTGTCCGGTCGAAAATGGATGGAAGCCTCGTCGCCCGACGGCATCTTGCCGGCAGGTGGAAGTTTCCATTAGCAGCCATTAGGACTATGCCGCAAACTGGCCGCAATTAAGGCCGGGAGCAAGCAGGTTAGCGCTTCAGGCCCGCGAGCAGGGCCTGTATCGCAGTCCGCTGGTCTGCGGTGGAGGCGCCTTCCGCGATTTCCAGCGCCGCACGGTCGAACACCGCCGACAAAAGCGCCGCAAGTGCATCCAGCGGCACGCGGCGGATGGCGCCCTGTCGCATCGCGATGGCCAGACCTTCGCGCAAGGTCCGACCGCCATGGCGGGCATCGATTTCGTCCATTGCCCGGCGACCGAGCACGGCCGGCCCGTCAAGCAGCAGGAGCCGCGTGCGGCCCGGTTGCGCCATCGCCGCCATGAATGCCTCGCCACCATGAAACAGGGCGTCGCTGGCTGACAAATCCTCCGGTGTCGCGGCGTCTATCGCGCGTGCAACCGCCTCGGCCTCCACCTCGACGACCGCCCGGAACAGCGCCTGCTTGTCGGCAAAATGATGATAGAGCGCACCACGCGTCACCCCTGCCCGTTCGACAATCTCCGGCGTGCCGGTTTCGGAAAAGGTCTTTTCGACAAACAGCGCCCGGGCCGCCTCCAGGAGCGCGGCCCGGGTTGCCTCGGTCCGCGCCTGATTGGAGCGACGTGCAGCTTTCTCTTGCATACATACAGCCTGTATGTTAATTCAATTGACATGCAGATTGTATGTTTTTCCAGAGAGGAGTGAAAGCCATGAAATCCACTAGTTATTACCCCGTGATCATGACCGACGATGTCGCCGGATCGGCCGCCTTCTACATCGCGCACTTCCGCTTCAAGCCGGTTTTCGAAAGCGACTGGTACGTGCATCTCACCTCCAGCGAGCACCGTCGGGTCAATCTCGCGATCCTCGACGGATCGCACGAGACGATCCCCGCAATCGGCAGAGGCCGCGTTTCCGGCCTGATCCTCAATTTCGAGGTCAAGGACGTCGATGCAGAATATGCGCGCGTGCAGCAGGCGAACCTGCCGATCCATCTCGCCATTCGCGACGAAGCCTTCGGTCAGCGCCATTTCATCACCGCCGATCCGAACGGCGTCCTGATCGACATCATCAAGCCGATTCCGCCCAGCGCCGAATTCGCCGCGCAGTACGCGCCCGAAGCGATGCCGTAGGCTGTTCGATGGATCGCGCCCCGGTTGCAACAGGCGCATAATCGGCGGATCGAACTCTAGAGCGGCCCGCCGAGCCCGCTCGACGCTCCGGCGGCCCGCGGGAGGTGCAGCATGACGACCTATATCGTTCTCGTGAACTGGACGGATGAAGGCATCCGCAATGTCAGTGATTCGCCCAAGCGCCTCGACGCGGCCCGCAAGCTGCTGGCCGATATGGGCGGCACGTTTCGTGACATCTGGATGACGATGGGCGAGCACGACCTCGTCGCCATCTGCGAAGCGCCCGACGATGCGGTTGCGGCCCGCTTTGCGCTGAAGCTCGCCAAGGGCGGCAATGTCAGGACGCGCACGCTGAAGGCGTTCCCCGAGGCCGCCTACCGCGAGATCATCGCCAAGCTCTAGGGTTGCGACACGCGCCACGCCGGTCCACCTTGTGCGCGACAAGGGGAGCCGGGATGGACCAAAGCGCATATGACGACGTGACGGGCGGATGCCACTGCGGTGGCGTCCGCTTCAAGGTCAGGCTCGTCGACGGTTTGAACACTGCGCGACGCTGCACCTGTTCGCTCTGTGCAAAGCGCGGTGCGATCGCCGTCTCCGCGCGGGTGGACGATTTCGATATCGTTAAGGGCGCCGAGCTCTTGACCCTCTACCAGTTCAACACGATGGTCGCCGAGCACTGGTTCTGCTCCGTCTGCGGCATCTACACCCATCACCGCCGCCGCTCGAACCCGACCGAATACGGCATCAACGTCGCCTGCATCGACGGGCTCAGCCCATTCGATTTCGACACGGTCGTCGTCAATGACGGCCAGACCCATCCCAATGACCGCCCGTGGGGCACGGATGGTGTCGCTGGCGTTTTGCGATACGAGCCTCGATAAGCGCCGGATTTTTGCCGATCCCGCCTGTAAGCTGGACACGAATCGAGGAGAGAAAAATGTCGTTCTTCAAGAAGCTGTTCGGTGGCGGCGCCGCTGCCACGGCTCCTGCGGCCGAGCCCCAGGACTACAAGGGCTTCACCATCCGCCCGACCCCTTTCCAGGAGGGCGGCCAATACCAGACCTGCGGCGTCATCTCGAAGGAGATCGACGGCACGCTGAAGGAGCACAAGCTCATCCGCGCCGACCGCTTCCCCTCGCTCGACGACGCGACCGAGACCACCATCCGCAAGGCCCGCCAAGTGATCGACGAACAGGGGGAGCGGATCTTTGGCTAGGCTCGCCCTCGCAATCGCCCTCATCGCCCTGCCCGGCTGCGCGGTCTTCGGCGGCGCCGGCACGGCCACCGTCACCGACGGGCGCGTTGACGCGCGAGGCAGCGCCGCCTCGGCCGGCATCGGCGCGTCCGGGCCTTATGTCGGGACGACGTCGGGCCGCGTCATCGTCCGGTAAGGCCGGCATGCAACCTTGACGCGATTCTTAGGTTGTGGCGAAAAAACGGGAGTCGCTAGGGGCCTAGACGACTCCCGTAGAGGTCAGAAGGCCCGTCTTACCCTCCCAAAATCGCATATGGCGGTACGTTCGGGGAGAATTCGAGAAAAGCGAATGCTTCGAACCCTCACGAAATGTGCCGGGTTCTTCCGCAGGTTGCATCACCCAAATGGGTGAAAGTCGCGTTCAGGCAAAAAAAAGCGCGCCACCCGAAGGCGACGCGCCAGGCCGCGTGGCGACCGCTATTTCAGCATCGTCTTGACCATGCCGCTGGCCTTGGAGAAGTCCATCTGGCCGGGGAACTTCTCCTTCAGCGCGTTCATGCACTTGCCCATGTCGCGCAGTCCGTCGGCTCCGACTTCGGAGATGACCTGCGCGCAGGCCTGGCGCGTGTCTTCCTCGCCGAGCTGCTTCGGCAGGAAATCGCGGATGATCTCGATTTCCTGGCGCTCCTGCTCGGCCAGTTCCAGCCGGTTGCCCTCTTCGAAGGCGCGCGCGGATTCCTCGCGCTGCTTGACCATCTTGGCCAGGATCTGCGTGATTTCCTCGTCGCTGACGGCGTCCTTGCCCTGCCCGCGATTGGCGATGTCGCGATCGGTGATGGCCGCCTGGATCAGCCGCAGCGTCGATGTGCGCCGCTTGTCCTGGCTCTTGAGGGCCGCTTTCAGCGCCTGGGCGATCTTGTCGCGCATGGCTTCATCTCTCCTGTCGGGAAGCGGACCATAGCGCCCGCCGATTGCCGAGGCAATCAGTCCCCGTCTCTAACGCGTTGATTTGATTGATTCGTATAAGTTCGAACCGCAGTTTCCGGCAATTGACCCGGCTTTCGCCTTCACCTATTGTCCGCCACCTGCATGGACCGACTTGAGTCTTGCACGGGGTGTTCCCAAATGGGGCACGACCCGTGCGTTTCGTTGCGCCATATGGCCCGGAACGCGCCTCATTTCAAGGGCAAGGACTGCCCGCGCGACGTCGACTGGAGAAAAGCATGGCCGCTGGAACCGCCCCCTGGAGCATCGAGAAGCCCACCGCCGTCCTGGTGCTGGCCGATGGAACGGTCATCGAGGGCAAGGGCGCTGGCGCCACCGGCGAGCGCGTCGCCGAAGTCGTCTTCAACACCGCCCTCACCGGCTACCAGGAAATCCTGACCGACCCGTCCTATGTCGGCCAGATCGTCACATTCACCTTCCCGCATATCGGCAATATCGGCGCCAATGACGACGATATCGAGGATTTGACGCCCGCCGGCCGTCACGGCGCTGTCGGCGCGATCTTCAAGGCCGACATCACGGCGCCGTCCAACTACCGCTCCGCGGGCCACCTGAACGAATGGCTGGCAAAGCGCGGCATCGTCGCGATCTCCGGCCTCGACACGCGTGCCCTGACCGCCCTCATCCGCGAGCGCGGCGCGCAGAACGCCGTCATCGCGCACGACCCGTCCCGCAATTTCGACCTCGATGCGCTGAAGGCCAAGGCCGCTTCCTGGTCGGGCCTTCTCGACCTCGATCTGGCCAAGGACGTCTCGTCCGGCCAGTCCTCGGTCTGGTCCGAAACCCCCTGGGTCTGGAACGAGGGCCACGGTGCGCAAGGCGAGCCGGCGATGCACATCGTCGCCATCGACTACGGCGTCAAGCGCAACATCCTGCGCCTGATGGCCGGGCTCGGCGCCAAGGTCACCATCGTTCCCGCCACCACCGACGCGCAGACGATACTCGCCATGCAGCCCGACGGCGTCTTCCTGTCGAACGGCCCCGGCGACCCGGCCGCGACCGGCAAATATGCCGTCCCGGTCATCAAGGATTTGATCGCCGCCGACCTGCCGGTCTTCGGCATCTGCCTCGGCCACCAGATGCTGGCGCTCGCCGTCGGCGCCAAGACCGAAAAGATGCACCAGGGCCATCACGGCGCGAACCACCCGGTCAAGGACCACACCACCGGCAAGGTCGAGATCGTGTCGATGAACCACGGCTTCGCGGTGGATTCGAAGTCCCTGCCGCAAGGCGTTGAGGAGACCCACGTTTCGCTCTTCGACGGCTCGAACTGCGGCATCGCACTGACGGGCAAGCCGGTCTTCTCCGTCCAGCATCACCCGGAAGCCTCCCCCGGCCCGCAGGATTCGCACTACCTCTTCCGCCGCTTCGTGAACCTCATCCGCGAGCGCAAGGGCGAGCCCGCTCTGGCCGAATGAGCCCCGCCCGCGCGGGGCGTCACCACGCGCGGTATGCCCGCCCGGTCACTCGATCGGGATCATCAGATGCGCATAGGGCGTGCCCGCCCACATCACATAAGGCTGCGTGGTGTCGGGCTCGGGCGTGTCCGGATAGCCCTCCATCATGTCCATCGCATTGACGATCATGACGTGCGGGCCTGTCTCGATCCAGTTGTTGCCTTCTTCGGGACCCTGCGCGTAGGGGTCGGTGTTGCTGCCGTCGCTGCCGCCGGCAAGCATGTACATGAAGCCCACCTTGCCTTGCGGCGGCTCCGTCTTGCCGATCCAGGCCATCGCCCATTCCATCGAGTTCGCATCGCCGCACATGGGGTCCGGCCCCGGCGAGGCCGGATTGTCCGGCATGCACCAGAAGCCGTTCGTCCCTTCGCGCAAGGTGCGCATCTCGCCCTTGTCGTCCATGGCATAGATCGCCGCCCCGCTCGAAACCGCTGCGGGTGCTGCCGCTTCGGCGCTCGTGATGAGTTCGGCATCGTCTGCAGCGGCCGGGAAGGCCAGGGCGCCGCCTGCCGCGCACAGCACGGCCACGGTCAGAAGCCTGTTCATGGCTGTCCTCCTGTAGCCCGGGGCAAGGCCCCGACGGCCCGCCGGCCGGGCACGGCATTCTACCAGAGGCAGCATTCGAGGTGCACAACCCCGGATGGTCTAGATATTACCGCTGAACGTGTCGCACTCCTGCCAGCGCCCGCTGTCGTAGCCGCGCATAAACCATGTCTGGCGCTGCTCGGAAGAGCCATGTGTGAAGCTGTCGGGCACGACCTGTCCCTGCGTGCGGCGCTGGATCGTGTCGTCGCCGATCTGGTTGGCGGCATTCAGCGCCTCGTCGATGTCGCCGGTCTCGAGCAGGCCCTTCTGCTCGGTGAAATGCGCCCACACGCCGGCGTAGCAGTCGGCCTGCAACTCGACGCGCACCGACATCTCGTTCGCCTCGGCCTGCCCCATCTGCTGGCGCTGCTGATGGAAGCGCGGCAGCACGCCGGTCAGGTTCTGGACGTGATGGCCCACTTCGTGCGCGATGACATAGGCCTGCGCGAAGTCACCCGAAGCGCCGAAGCGGCTGGCGAGCTCGTCGAAGAAGGTCAGGTCGATATAGACCTGGTTGTCGTTCGGGCAGTAGAACGGGCCGACCGCCGAGGAGGCCTGACCGCAGGCCGAATCCACCGCGCCGTCGAACATGACCAGCGTCGGCTCCTGATAGGTCTCACCCTCGGTCTGGAAGATGCCGTTCCAGACGTCCTCGGTCTCTGCCAGTACCACGCCGACGAATTGCGCCTGCTCGTCATTGCCCGGCTGCTGGCGCGTCACCTGCCCGGAAGGCGGCGCCGAGCCGCCACCGCCCATCATGTCCATCGGGTTGATCCCGAGGAAGGAGAGGACAAGGAAGACCACGACGAGGATGACGATGCCGGACATGCCGCCCGCGCCTGCGCGCCCGATCGGGATCGGAATGCGCGGCCCGCCGCGCCCGAACCCGCCGGGCATGCGTGCCGGGCCCTGCCCGCGCCGGTCCGAGATGTTGGTGCTTTGACGGCGGCCTCTCCAGCGCATGCGAACCCTCCAGCGCGATTTGTGCGCCAGTCAACGGAATGCCCGCGTCGCGGTTCCGTCAAGCGGAAAAACGAACGTCCAGTCCGGCAAGCGGCAGCCCGTCGAGGCGGCTCGTCCAGCGTTCGCCGGGCGAAACGGGAAAGGCGCGCGTCACCGTTCCGGTGGTGATCAGGTCGCCCACTGCCAGCGCCCGCGACATCGGCCGCATCGCCATCCCGTCGACCATGCTGCGCAGCGCCGACAGCGGACCGCCCAGAACGTCGCCCGCCGTGCCGCGATCGACCACCACGTCATCGCGGGCGAGCTCCATGTCGAACGCTGCCAGTTGCTCCAGCCACCCGGCCCAGTCGCCTTCCACCGAAACAAGCTCGCCATGCAGGTACATTCCATGCAACGCGCAGGCCGCCACCGTATCGGCCGCCTTGAACTTCCATCTGGGAAAGATCGACTGCACGATCTCGAAGCCGTGCGTCACCGCATCGATGCAATCGAGCAGCGCCGCCTCGTCCATGCCGATCTCCGGCGCGCTTTTCAGCCGAAACGCGATCTCCGGCTCGATCCGCGGTTCGCAAAGCCCCGCAAGGCTGATCTCGCCGCCGGCCGCCACCTGCCGCACGGTGCGGTCGTACATCGGCCCCCAGATCGGCGCATGGACGTCGTATTCATCCCAGATATTGCTGTTGGTGAAGCCGATCTTCCAGCCGACGACGCGCTCGCCGCGCGCCACTCGCTCCGTCATCACAGCATCCGAAACCTGATAGGCGTCGGGCAGCGTAAAATCGGGATCGCCCCCGCTGAACGTCGCGATTGACCGTGCGCTGCTGATGGCATCCAGCACGGCACGCGCGCGCGTTTCGGTCATGTCGTTGGTCAATCGGACGCCCTCCCTGCGAACCGCGACAATTGCAGACAATCGACCGCGCGTCACGATCCTGACTAGGTGACCGACTCATAACTCCGCAACCATATGCGGATTGATGCGAGTTGGACCGAAGCGAGGAAGTTGTCGT
>NZ_JBQVMV010000008.1:0-149645 GCF_052435475.1 Aliihoeflea sp. | reverse complement strand
GGGTGGCCGTCACACGCCGTTCTTCACCAACTACCGTCCGCAGTTCTACTTCCGCACGACGGACGTGACGGGCATCGTGACGCTGCCGGAAGGCACGGAGATGGTGATGCCGGGCGACAACATCACGGTCGACGTCGAACTGATCGTTCCGATCGCGATGGAAGAGAAGCTGCGCTTCGCCATCCGCGAAGGCGGCCGCACCGTCGGCGCCGGCATCGTCGCTTCGATCACGGAATAACTGGATAGCAGTCTGTCGCGGGCGCGGGATCGCTCCCGCGCCGCGAAAGACTTGAAGGAAGAAACGCATGAACGGACAGAACATCCGCATTCGCCTCAAGGCGTTTGACCACCGCGTGCTGGATGCTTCGACGCGCGAAATCGTGTCGACGGCCAAAC
Source organism: Aliihoeflea sp. (assembly GCF_052435475.1). NCBI lineage: Bacteria > Pseudomonadati > Pseudomonadota > Alphaproteobacteria > Hyphomicrobiales > Phyllobacteriaceae > Aliihoeflea > Aliihoeflea sp. The sequence goes on along the minus strand of NZ_JBQVMV010000008.1, from coordinate 149,249 downwards.
GCACCGGCGCCAACGTTCGTGGCCCCATTCCGCTGCCGACGCGCATCGAGAAGTTCACGGTCAACCGTTCGCCGCACATCGACAAGAAGAGCCGCGAACAGTTCGAGATGCGCACCCACAAGCGTCTTCTCGATATCGTTGATCCGACCCCGCAGACTGTCGACGCGCTGATGAAGCTCGATCTGGCCGCCGGCGTGGACGTCGAGATCAAGCTCTAACGAGCAAGACACGAACCGGCCGGGCGACGAGCCCCAGGGTTCCTCTGAAGAAAGAACGAGAAAATGCGTTCAGGTGTAATTGCACAGAAAGTCGGGATGACGCGCGTCTATAACGACGCAGGCGAGCATGTGCCGGTCACCGTTCTCCGCATGGAGAACTGCCAGGTCGTCGCTCAGCGCACCCAGGAGAAGAACGGCTACACGGCCGTCCAGCTCGGCGTTGGCCTTGCCAAGGTCAAGAACACGTCGAAGGCCATGCGCGGCCACTTCGCCGCTGCAAGCGTCGAGCCGAAGTCCCAGCTCGCGGAATTCCGCGTGTCGGAAGACAACATGCTCGACATCGGTGCCGAGATCACCGCGGAGCACTTCGTCGCCGGCCAGAAGGTCGACGTGACGGGTACCTCGGTCGGCAAGGGTTTCCAGGGTGTCATGAAGCGTCACAATTTCGGTGGCGGTCGTGCAACCCACGGTAACTCGGTCTCGCACCGTGCACATGGTTCGACCGGTCAGCGTCAGGACCCGGGCAAGGTGTTCAAGGGCAAGAAGATGGCCGGCCACATGGGTGCGACCCGCGTGACGACCCAGAATCTGGAAATCGTGTCGACCGACCTTGATCGCGGCCTGATCCTGATCCGCGGCGCCGTTCCCGGCTCCAAGGGCGCCTGGATCGTCGTCCGTGACGCGGTGAAGTCGGCCATGCCGGACAACGCGCCGAAGCCGGCCGCGATCCGCGCTGCAAACAAGAGCCAGGCTTCTGAAGCGCCGGCTGCTGAAGGAGCCGAATGATGGATCTCAAGGTCACCACGCTCTCCGGCGACGACGCCGGCAAGCTGAAGCTCTCGGAAGAGATCTTCGGCCTTGAGCCCCGCGAAGATATTCTGCAGCGCGTCGTGCGCTGGCAGCTTGCCAAGAAGCAGCAGGGCACGCACAAGGCGAAGGGCCGCGCGGAAATTTCGCGCACTGGCGCCAAGATGTACAAGCAGAAGGGTACGGGCCGCGCCCGTCACCATTCGGCACGCGCTCCGCAGTTCCGCGGCGGCGGCAAGGCCCACGGCCCGGTCGTTCGCAGCCACGAGCACGACCTTCCCAAGAAGGTTCGCGCGCTTGGCCTGCGTCATGCGCTCTCGGCCAAGGCCAAGTCGTCCGACCTGATCATCATCGATGATCTGACCGTGGGCGAGGCCAAGACGAAGCTGCTCATCACGAATTTCGCCAAGCTCGGCTTGACGAATGCCTTGATGATCGGCGGAGCCGAGATCGACCAGAACTTCAAGCGTGCTGCGTCGAACATCGCGAACATCGACGTGCTGCCGGTTCAGGGCATCAACGTTTACGACATCCTGCGCCGTGGAAAGCTCGTGCTCTCCAAGGCCGCGATCGAAGCTCTCGAGGAGCGGTTCAAATGACGGATCTTCGCCACTACGACGTGATCGTCTCTCCGTCGATCACCGAGAAGTCGACCATGGCTTCGGAGTACAACCAGGTGGTTTTCAACGTTGCCCGCAAGGCGACGAAGACCGAGATCAAGGCCGCCATCGAGGCTCTGTTCGGCGTGAAGGTCACCGGCGTCAACACGCTCGTGCGCAAGGGCAAGGTGAAGCGTTTCCGCGGCACCGTCGGGCGCACCAGTGACGTCAAGAAGGCGATCGTGACTTTGGCCGACGGACAGTCGATCGACGTCTCGACGGGCCTCTGAGCGACCGGAAGGACAGGAAAATGGCACTCAAGAAATTCAATCCGGTAACGCCAGGCACCCGCCAGTTGGTCATCGTCGACCGCTCGGGCCTCTACAAGGGCAAGCCCGTCAAGGGTCTGACCGAGGGTCTGAAGTCGGCCGGCGGCCGCAACAATGCCGGTCGCGTCACTGCCCGATACCAGGGCGGCGGTCACAAGCGCACCTACCGCATCATCGACTTCAAGCGTCGCAAGCATGACGTGTCGGCGACGGTCGAGCGGATCGAGTACGATCCGAACCGCACCGCCTTCATCGCGCTCTTGAAGTACGAGGACGGCGAGCTCGCCTACATCCTGGCGCCGCAGCGCCTGGCCGTCGGCGACAAGGTTGCCGCGGGCTCCAAGGCACTCGACGTCAAGCCGGGCAATGCGATGCCGCTGGGCACGATGCCGGTCGGCACGATCGTCCACAATGTCGAGCTGAAGCCGGGCAAGGGCGGTCAGGTCGCCCGTTCGGCAGGGTCCTACGCCCAGCTCGTCGGCCGCGACCAGGGCATGGCGATCCTTCGCCTGAACTCGGGCGAACAGCGTCTCGTCCACGGCTCGTGCATGGCGACTGTCGGTGCGGTTTCGAACCCGGACCACGGCAACATCAATCTCGGCAAAGCCGGCCGTTCGCGCTGGCTCGGCAAGCGTCCTCATGTTCGCGGCGTCGCGATGAACCCGGTCGACCATCCGCATGGCGGTGGTGAAGGCCGCACCTCGGGCGGCCGTCATCCGGTCACGCCGTGGGGCAAGCCGACCAAGGGCAAGAAGACGCGGTCCAACAAGTCGACCGACAAGTTCATCATGCGCTCGCGCCACGCGCGCAAGAGCTAAGGAAAGGGTGTCAACGTGACCCGTTCAGTTTGGAAAGGCCCGTTCGTCGACGGCTATCTGCTCAAGAAGGCGGATAAGGTTCGTGACGGCGGCCGCAACGAGGTGATCAAGATGTGGAGCCGCCGCTCCACCATCCTGCCGCAGTTCGTCGGCCTCACCTTTGGTGTCTATAACGGCCAGAAGCATATTCCCGTCTCCGTGAACGAGGAAATGGTCGGCCACAAATTCGGTGAGTTCGCCCCGACCCGTACCTATTACGGCCATGGCGCGGACAAGAAGGCAAAGAGGAAGTAACGATGGGCAAGGCCAAGGCTCCGCGCAGGCTTGCTGACAATGAGGCACGCGCCGTTCTGCGTACCATTCGCGTCAGCCCGCAGAAGCTCAATCTCGTTGCTGCCATGATCCGCGGCAAGAAGGTCGGCACTGCGCTGAACGAACTCGAATTTTCGCGCAAGCGCATCGCCGAGACCGTCAAGAAGACGCTCGAATCGGCGATTGCGAACGCAGAAAACAATCACGACCTCGATGTCGACGCGCTGGTGGTTGCCGAGGCCTATGTCGGCAAGTCGATCGTCATGAAGCGCTTCCATGCTCGTGGCCGCGGCCGTGCATCGCGCATCGAGAAGCCGTTCTCGCATCTGACGATCGTCGTTCGTGAAGTCGAAGAGAAAGTGGAGGCCGCCTGATGGGCCAGAAAATCAATCCGATCGGTCTGCGCCTCGGCATCAACCGTACCTGGGATTCGCGCTGGTACGCGAACACCGGCGAGTACGGCAAGCTTCTCCACGAAGACCTGAAGATTCGCGCCTACCTTCAGAAAGAGCTGAAGCAGGCCGCCGTTTCGAAGGTCGTGATCGAGCGTCCGCACAGGAAGTGCCGCGTGACGATCCATGCGGCCCGTCCAGGCCTGATCATCGGCAAGAAGGGCGCGGACATCGAGAAGCTTCGCAAGAAGCTGACCGAGATGACCAAGTCGGATACGCACCTCAACATCGTCGAGGTTCGCAAGCCGGAGATCGACGCCACGCTGATCGCCCAGTCGATCGCGCAGCAGCTCGAGCGCCGCGTCGCGTTCCGCCGCGCCATGAAGCGTGCCGTCCAGTCGGCCATGCGTCTTGGCGCTGAAGGCATCCGCATCAATTGCGGCGGCCGTCTCGGCGGCGCGGAAATCGCGCGTATGGAATGGTACCGCGAAGGTCGCGTTCCGCTTCACACGCTGCGCGCCGATGTCGATTACGGCACGGCCGAGGCACAGACTGCATACGGCATCTGCGGCGTGAAGGTCTGGGTGTTCAAGGGCGAGATCCTCGAGCACGACCCGATGGCTTCGGAACGTCGCGCCATTGAAGGCGATGCGCAGGGCGGCTCGGGCCGTCGTCGCGAAAACGCCTGAATGGCATAGCTATTTTGGAGAATTAGAATGCTGCAGCCAAAGCGCACGAAGTTCCGCAAGCAGTTCAAGGGCCGTATCCACGGCACCGCGAAGGGTGGAACGGACCTCAATTTCGGCGGGTTCGGTCTGAAGGCGCTTGAGCCGAACCGGGTCACCGCCCGTGAGATCGAAGCCGCCCGCCGTGCCATCACGCGTCAGATGAAGCGTCAGGGCCGTGTCTGGATTCGGGTGTTCCCGGATCTGCCGGTGACGTCGAAGCCGACCGAAGTCCGCATGGGCAAGGGCAAGGGTTCGGTCGATTACTGGGCAGCCCGCGTCAAGCCGGGCCGCGTCATGTTCGAGATCGACGGTGTCTCCGAGGAGATCGCCCGCGAGGCGCTCCGTCTCGGCGCTGCCAAGCTTTCGGTTCGCACGCGCTTCGTACAGCGCATCGCAGAGTAGGAAAGGGCTGATCATGAAGGCCTCTGACGTTCGGGCAAAGACGCTCGATGAGCTCAATGACGACCTGGCTGCGCTGAAGAAGGAGCAGTTCAACCTGCGCTTCCAGAAGGCGACCGGCCAGATCGAGAAAACCGCGCGCGTGAAGGAAGTCCGTCGGGACATCGCGCGCATCAAGACGATCGCTGCCGAGAAGTCGGCCGGCAAGAAGGCTTAAGGACGAAGAACATGCCAAAGCGCATCATGCAGGGCACGGTCGTCTCGGACAAGAACGACAAGACGGTCGTGGTCAAGATCGAGCGTCGCTTCACCCATCCGGTGATGAAGAAGACCGTTCGCCAGACGAAGAAGTACAAGGCGCACGACGAGAACAACGCCTGCAAGGTGGGCGATTTCGTCTTCATCCAGGAGTCGGCGCCGATCTCCAAGGACAAGAAGTGGGTCGTGATCGAAAATCCGTCCCAGGCGGCCTCGGCCGAGTAAGAACGAAACTTGATAAAGCCGGAGAGTGCGTATATGAGCCGCTCTCCAACGAATAAGAAGGCGGCCAGTCATGATTCAGATGCAAACAAACCTCGACGTGGCGGATAATTCCGGCGCACGTCGTGTCATGTGCATCAAGGTGCTGGGCGGCTCGAAGCGGAAGTATGCCTCCGTTGGCGACATCATCGTCGTCTCCGTGAAGGAAGCCATTCCGCGCGGCCGCGTTAAGAAGGGTGACGTGATGAAGGCGGTCGTGGTTCGCACGGCCAAGGACATCCGTCGTCCGGACGGCAGCGTGATCCGTTTCGACAAGAACGCAGCCGTTCTCGTCGATAACAAGAAAGAGCCGGTGGGCACTCGTATCTTCGGTCCCGTTCCGCGCGAGCTTCGCGCGAAGAACCACATGAAGATCATTTCGCTTGCACCGGAAGTGCTTTAAGGGGCCGGGAAGATGCAGAAGATTCGTAAGGGCGACAAGGTCGTCGTTCTGGCCGGCAAGGACAAGGGCCGTACCGGTGAAGTCGTGCAGGTGATGCCGAAGGAAGACAAGGCTGTCGTCCGCGGCGTCAACATGATTGCGCGCCACCAGAAGCAGTCCGCTTCGCAGGAAGGCGGCATCATCCGCAAGGAAGCCCCCCTCCATCTGTCCAATATCGCGATCGCCGACCCCAAGGACAACAAGCCGACCCGCGTCGGCTTCGATTTCCGCGACGGCAAGAAGGTCCGTATCGCCAAGCGTTCCGGAGAAGTGATCAATGGCTGAGTCCAAGTATGAGCCCCGGCTCAAGAAGCTCTACGGCGAGACGATCCGCAAGGCGCTCCAGGAAGAGTTCAACTACGCCAACGAGATGATGATCCCGCGTCTCGACAAGGTGGTCATCAACATGGGCGTCGGCGAAGCGACCGGCGATTCCAAGAAGCCTTCGGTCGCCGCGGAAGATCTTGCGATGATCGCCGGCCAGAAGCCCGTCGTCACGCGTGCCCGCACGTCGATCGCCGGCTTCAAGGTGCGTGAAGGCATGCCGATCGGCGCCAAGGTCACCCTTCGCCAGGATCGCATGTACGATTTCATCGATCGTCTGGTGACGATCGCTCTTCCGCGCGTTCGCGACTTCCGGGGCCTCAACCCCAAGAGCTTCGACGGCCGTGGCAACTTCGCCATGGGCGTGAAGGAGCACATCGTGTTCCCCGAGATCAATTACGACAAGGTCGACCAGATCTGGGGAATGGACATCATCGTTTGTACGACTGCCCGGTCGGATGACGAGGCGCGAGCACTGCTCAAGGCCTTGAACTTCCCGTTCCGCCAGTAACGGCAGCGAATAAAGGACATATCTGAATGGCTAAGACCAGCTCAGTCGAGAAGAACCAGAAGCGCGCGAAGCTTGTGAAGCGTTTCGCCAACAAGCGCGCCGATCTGAAGGCGATCATCATGGACCAGGACCGTCCGATGGATGAGCGCTTCCGTGCGCAGCTCGAACTCGCAGCCCTGCCGCGCAACTCGTCGAAGACCCGCGTGCGCAATCGCTGCGAAGTCACCGGTCGTCCGCGCGCCTATTACCGCAAGCTCAAGATGAGCCGTATTGCGATGCGCGAGCTCGGCAATAACGGCCTCATCCCCGGCCTCGTCAAGTCAAGCTGGTAAGGAGGATATTCCATGTCCATGAGTGATCCTCTCGGCGATATGCTGACCCGCATCCGCAACGCTTACGGCCGCAAGAAGACCAAGGTCTCCACGCCCGCCTCGCGCCTGCGCGCCCGCGTTCTCGAAGTCCTGAAGTCCGAAGGCTACATTCGCGACTACGCCCAGGTCGACTACGACAACGGCAAGTCGGAAATCGAGATCGAGCTGAAGTACTTCGAAGGCCAGCCGGTGATCCGCGAGATCGCCCGCGTGTCGAAGCCGGGCCGTCGCGTTTACGTGTCGGTCAAGTCGATCCCGCAGGTTGCCAACGGTCTCGGCATTGCCATTCTCTCCACGCCGAAGGGCGTCATGGCGGACCATCAGGCCCGTGAAGAGAACGTCGGCGGCGAGATTCTCTGCCAGATCTTCTGATCGGCTTCTCGAAACATAAGAAGAAGACGAGGACAACGACATGTCTCGTATCGGCAAGAAGCCTCTCTCCGTCCCGCAGGGCGTGACCGCGACCGTCGATGGCCGCACCGTCAGCGCCAAGGGCCCGAAGGGCGAATTGAAATACGTCGTCAACGACGAAGTGCTGGTCAAGCTGGAAGACGGCGCGATCCAGGTTTCGCCGCGTGACGAATCGAAGGACGCGCGTTCGAAGTGGGGCATGTCCCGCACCCGGATCGAGAACATCCTCCAGGGCGTCAAGGACGGCTTCGAGCGCAAGCTCGAGATCACCGGCGTCGGTTACCGTGCCGCCATGCAGGGCAAGAACTTGCAGCTCGCACTCGGTTTCAGCCACGACGTCGTCTACCAGACGCCCGAAGGCATCACGATCCAGGTCACCAAGCCGACCGAGATCGTGGTCAGCGGCATTGACAAGCAGCAGGTCGGTCAGGTAGCAGCCGAAATCCGTGAATACCGTCCGCCGGAGCCCTACAAGGGCAAGGGCGTGCGTTATGCCGGCGAACGTATCGTTCGCAAGGAAGGCAAGAAGAAGTAGAATCGAAACGCCACGGGGTACGGCCGCGGGAAGCATTTGCTTACCGCACAGGGCCGGCCCCGTTTTTCAAGGCAGGGAATTGAATAATGGCTTCCAAGGAATCCGCGCTCAAGCGCGCTTCGCGCGTTCGTCGCCAGATCAAGAAGGTCGCAGGCGAGCGTCCGCGTCTTTCGGTTCACCGTTCGTCGAAGCACATCTATGTGCAGCTCATTGATGACGCCAACGGCCACACGATCGCTTCGGCTTCGACGCTCGAGAAGGACCTCAAGGGTTCGCTCAAGACCGGCGCCGACTCGGCGGCTGCCGCAGCCGTCGGCAAGCTCGTTGCCGAGCGCGCCGTCAAGGCCGGCGTCAAGGACGTGGTCTTCGATCGCGGGCCTTACATCTATCACGGCCGCGTCAAGGCGCTCGCCGATGCCGCCCGCGAAGGCGGTCTGAACTTCTAACCGGGCAGGGGCGGTCTTTCCGCCCCGGCCTTTTTTGCAACCCGTGCTTCCGGAAAAGAATAAGGACAGGATATGGCACAGGATCGTAGGGAAGGTGGTCGCGGACGCGACCGCGAAGAGCGCGACGACGGTTTCGTCGACAAGCTGGTTCACATCAACCGCGTTGCCAAGGTGGTCAAGGGTGGCCGTCGCTTCGGCTTCGCTGCTCTCGTTGTCGTCGGCGACCAGAAGGGCCGCGTCGGCTTCGGTCACGGCAAGGCGCGCGAAGTGCCGGAAGCCATCCGCAAGGCTACCGAAAGCGCCAAGCGCGACATGATCTTCGTGCCGCTGCGCGATGGTCGTACGCTGCACCATGACGTCAACGGCCGCCACGGCGCCGGCAAGGTTCTGCTGCGCACCGCCAAGGCCGGTACGGGCATCATCGCCGGTGGCCCGATGCGCGCCGTCTTCGAAACGCTCGGCATGCACGACGTCGTCGCCAAGTCGATGGGTTCCTCGAACCCGTACAACATGGTTCGCGCCACGTTCGACGCGCTGAAGCACCAGCTTCACCCGAAGGATGTCGCAGCCCAGCGCGGCATCAAGTACTCGACGCTTCAGGCGCGCCGCGGCGCTTCCGTGTCGTCCGAAGAGTAGTCGGGCTCAGGTAAGGATTGGTTAGATGGCCAAGAAGGCAAAGACGCTGACGGTCGAGCAGATCGGTAGCCCCATTCGCCGTCCGGACGCGCAGCGCGCAACGCTCGTCGGTCTCGGACTGAACAAGATGCATCGTCGCCGCACCCTGGAGGATACTCCTTCGGTTCGCGGCATGATCGCCAAGGTGCAGCACCTCGTCCGCGTCGTGGACGAGGCGTAAGCAGGAGCGACAGACATGAAACTCAACGAACTTCGTGACGTCGACGGCGCAACGCACTCGCGCAAGCGCGTCGGTCGCGGCATCGGCTCCGGCAAGGGCAAGACCTCCGGCCGTGGCGTGAAGGGCCAGAGCTCGCGCTCGGGCGTCGCCATCAACGGCTTCGAGGGCGGCCAGATGCCGATCTATCGTCGCCTGCCGAAGCGCGGCTTCAAGAACCCGTTCAGCAAGAGCTTCAACGAGATCTCGGTCGGCAAGGTTCAGGAAGCCATCGATTCGGGTCGTCTCGACGGCAAGAAGGCCGTGACGATCGAAGCGCTGGTCGAGGCCCGCCTCATCCGCCGCGCCAAGGACGGCGTCCGCCTCCTCGGCTCGGGCGAGATCAAGTCTAAGGTCTCGTTCGACATCGCCGGCGCTTCCAAGTCGGCGATCGAGAAGGTCGAGAAGGCGGGCGGCTCCGTCAAGGTGCCGGAAAAGGCCGCCGCCGAGTAATCGCGGTGCCCAACTGAAATACCCTAGCGGCGGCCTTCGAGCCGCCGCTTGCATATTGTCGGGCGTGGCCTTATGTCGTGCCTTCCACGGCTTGCACCGACGGACAGTGCGTGACAGGTTTTCCGCGCGCCGGCTTTTCCTCGGCTGATCCGCCTGCGTTCGGAGAGACTAATGGCATCTGCAGCAGAACAACTTGCCGCAAATCTGAATTTCGCGGCCTTCTCGAAGGCCGAAGACCTCAAGAAGCGAATCTGGTTCACGCTGGGCGCGCTGCTGGTCTATCGCCTCGGCACCTACATTCCGATGCCGGGCATCAATCCGGAAGCATTCGCGCAGGCATTTCAGCAGCAGTCGGGTGGCGTGCTCGGCATGTTCAACATGTTCGCCGGCGGCGCTGTCGAGCGCATGGCGATTTTCGCGCTGGGCATTATGCCCTACATTTCCGCCTCCATCATCATGCAGCTCATGACCGCCGTCGTTCCGACGCTCGAGCAGCTGAAGAAGGAAGGCGAACAGGGCCGCAAGGTCATCAATCAGTATACGCGCTACGGCACGGTCCTTCTGGCAACGGTGCAGGCCTATGGCATCGCCGTCGGCCTTGAAGGCGGCGCGAACATCGTCACCGATCCGGGCTGGTTCTTCCGTATTTCGGCGGTCATCACGCTGGTCGGCGGCACGATGTTCCTGATGTGGCTCGGCGAACAGATCACCGCGCGTGGCCTTGGCAACGGCATTTCGCTGATCATCTTCGCCGGCATCGTGGCGGGCCTGCCTTCCGCGATCTCCGGTACGCTCGAACTCGGCCGCACGGGCGCGCTTTCGACCGGCCTCATCCTCGCGATCCTCACGCTCGCGGTCGTCCTTATCGGCATCATCGTGTTCTTCGAGCGTGCGCAGCGACGGCTCCTGATCCAGTATCCGAAGCGCCAGGTTGGCAATCGGATGTTCCAGGGCGACACGTCGCATCTGCCGCTGAAGCTCAACACGGCGGGCGTCATTCCGGCGATCTTCGCGTCCTCGCTTCTGCTCCTGCCGGCAACGGCCGCCGGTTTCTCGGATACGACGAACCTGCCGGCGTGGGCGAACTCGGTTCTCGCCGCTCTCGGCCACGGCCAGCCGCTCTACATGGTGCTCTATGCGGCGCTGATCGCGTTCTTCGCCTTCTTCTACACCGCGATCGTCTTCAATCCGAAGGACACCGCCGACCAGCTCAAGAAGCATTCCGGCTTCATTCCGGGCTACCGGCCGGGCGAACGCACGGCGGAATATATCGACTATGTGCTGACTCGCATTACGGTCGTAGGCGCGATTTATCTGGTCGTGGTCTGCCTGGTTCCCGAGTTCCTGATCTCGGCTACCGGCGTGCCGTTCTATCTCGGCGGGACGTCGTTGCTGATCGTCGTCAGCGTCACGCTCGACACGGTCGCCCAGATGCAGGGCCACCTCATTGCCCATCAGTATGAAGGGCTGATCAAGAAGTCGAAGCTCCGGGGGGGCAAGAGGGGACGATGAGACTGATACTGCTTGGACCGCCCGGCGCGGGGAAGGGAACGCAGGCGCAGCGACTGGTCGAGCGTCACGGCATACCGCAGCTTTCCACCGGGGACATGCTGCGCTCGGCCGTTGCCAACGGCACCGAGATCGGCAAGCGCGCCAAAGCCATCATGGACTCGGGCGAACTCGTCTCCGATGCCGTCGTCAACCAGATCGTTTCCGATCGCATCGACGAGCCGGACTGCCGCAAGGGGTTTATCCTTGACGGCTTCCCGCGCACGGTCGCGCAGGCCGAAGCCCTGGCCGAAATGCTGGCGCACAAGGGCCAGAAGCTCGATGCCGTGATCGAACTCAAGGTCGACGAGACGGCGCTGGTCGAGCGGATGAAGAAGCGGGTCGCGGACACGCTGGCAGCCGGCGGCTCGGTTCGCGCCGACGACAATCCCGAATCGTTCGCCAAGCGCCTCGACGAGTACCGCCAGAAGACGGCGCCTCTCTCTGCGCATTATCGCCAGACGGGCGAATTGGTCACGATCGACGGCATGCAGGACATGGACACGGTCACCGCCGAGATCGAGGATATTCTCGTCAAGGCGAACTGAAGTCGGGCGGGGTTGACCCGCCCGCCGAGTTGCCCTATAGCGGCGCGTCTCCCAATTCGTGAACGGGGCGCGCTGCTTTGGTGCTGGCGCCCCTCATGGCGCAGGAAAACACCCGCAAGGGCCGGCCTCCACCGGACGCGGGCATAAACAGAAATTTCGGCAAAAGCCGACCCGAGATGGAGAAGAAGATGGCCCGTATAGCTGGCGTCAACATTCCGACCAACAAGCGCGTCGTCATCGCGCTTCAGTACATTCATGGCATCGGCGCGAAGTTCGCTTCCGAGATCGTCGAGAAGGTCGGCATTCCCGTCGATCGTCGCGTCAATCAGCTGACCGACGCCGAAGTGCTGCAGATCCGCGAAGCGATCGACCGCGACTACAAGGTCGAGGGCGATCTGCGCCGCGAAGTCTCGATGAACATCAAGCGTCTGATGGACCTTGGCTGCTACCGCGGCCTGCGCCACCGTCGTTCGCTGCCGGTTCGCGGCCAGCGCACGCACACCAACGCCCGCACCCGCAAGGGACCGGCGAAGGCCATTCAGGGTAAGAAGAAGTAATTCGGTGAATTGTGGATGGTGAATATTGAATGGTTGGTTCGCCGCTAGGCGAGTTTCGACCATTCACCATTTTCCCATTCATTATTCACTGCAAGGTGGAGCCGCTGGCATTACGGCGGCGAAGAGATCATCGAAAGGAAGACCATGGCCAAGGAATCCGGACGCGTCCGCCGTCGCGAACGCAAGAACATCTCGACGGGCATCGCGCACGTCAACTCGACCTTCAACAACACCATGATCACCATCACCGACGCGCAGGGCAATGCGATTGCCTGGTCGTCGGCCGGTGCCCAGGGCTTCAAGGGCTCGCGCAAGTCGACCCCGTTCGCCGCGCAGGTCGCTGCCGAAGATTGCGCCAAGAAGGCGCAGGAGCACGGCATGCGCACGCTCGAAGTCGAGGTCTGCGGCCCCGGTTCGGGTCGTGAATCGGCTCTTCGCGCGCTGCAGGCCGCGGGCTTCATGATCACGTCCATCCGCGACGTGACGCCGATCCCGCACAATGGCTGCCGTCCGCGCAAGAAGCGCCGCGTCTAATTCATCATCATCGCATGAGCGCCGTTCGCGGCGCTCCTCTGCGTTTTCCAGATTGCCCGTCACGATTGGATGGTGGCGGGGAAACGGAAGGAAACCGGAATGATCCAGAAAAACTGGCAGGAACTCATCAAGCCGAACAAGGTCGAGTTCAAGTCCAAGGGCCGCACCATGACCACGCTCGTCGCCGAGCCGCTGGAGCGTGGTTTCGGCCTGACGCTCGGCAACGCGCTTCGCCGCGTGCTTCTGTCGTCGCTGCGCGGTGCGGCCGTCACGGCCGTCCAGATCGACGGCGTGCTGCATGAATTCTCGTCGATCGCAGGCGTCCGCGAGGACGTAACCGACATCGTTCTCAACATCAAGGAAATCGCCATCCGCATGGAAGGCGAGGGCCCCAAGCGCATGGTCGTGCGCAAGCAGGGTCCGGGCGTCGTCGTTGCCGGCGACATCCAGACCGTGGGCGATGTCGAGATCCTTAACCCCGACCACGTGATCTGCACGCTCGACGAGGGCGCGGAGATCCGCATGGAGTTCACGGTCGACGCGGGCAAGGGCTACGTGCCTGCCGAGCGCAACCGCGCCGAAGACGCGCCGATCGGGCTCATCCCGGTCGACAGCCTCTACTCGCCGGTCCGCAAGGTGTCGTACAAGGTCGAGAACACCCGCGAGGGCCAGGTTCTCGATTATGACAAGCTCACGATGCAGCTCGAGACGGACGGTTCGATCTCCGGCGAGGACGCCGTGGCTTTCGCTGCGCGCATCCTGCAGGACCAGCTCGGCCTCTTCGTCAATTTCGAGGAGCCGCAGAAGGAAGTCGCTTCGGAGCAGGTCACCGAGCTCGCCTTCAACCCGGCGCTCCTGAAGAAGGTCGACGAGCTGGAGCTTTCGGTCCGCTCGGCCAACTGCCTGAAGAACGACAACATCGTCTATATCGGCGACCTGATCCAGAAGACGGAGGCGGAGATGCTCCGCACGCCGAATTTCGGACGCAAGTCGTTGAACGAGATCAAGGAAGTTCTCGCCTCGATGGGTCTCCATCTGGGCATGGAAGTGGCCGACTGGCCGCCGGAGAACATCGACGATCTCGCCAAGCGCTACGAAGATCAGTATTGAGGCTTTGTGCCTCGCATCAAATGTGAAGGAGCAAGCTCATGCGCCACGGGAATTCCGGCCGTAAGCTGAACCGTACCGCCAGCCACCGCAAGGCCATGTTCGCCAACATGGCTGCGTCTCTCATCGAGCACGAGCAGATCGTGACGACCCTGCCGAAGGCGAAGGAACTTCGCCCGATCGTGGAAAAGCTCGTCACGCTCGGCAAGCGCGGTGACCTGCACGCCCGTCGTCAGGTCATCTCGTCGACCCGTTCGGAAGCCGCTGCCAAGCGTCTCTTCGACGACATCGCGCCGCGCTATGCCGACCGTCACGGCGGCTATTTGCGCATCATGAAGGCCGGCTTCCGCCACGGCGACAATGCCGCCATGGCCGTCATCGAGTTCGTCGATCGCGACGTCGACGCCAAGGGCGCCGCCGACCGCGCCCGCGTTGAGGCTGAAGAAGCCAACCGCGAGAGCGAAGCCGCATAAGCCACGGCTCTCGGGTCGATCGCATATAAAAAACCCGCCGAGCGATCGGCGGGTTTTTTGCGTTTCGGCAACGGTCGGCTACGCGGTAGCGGCGTAGGCACGGCCTTCCATGCGCGATCCGACCGCCCAGAATAGCAGCGCCACAGTCGCCACCGCCGCGAGCACCAGGAACGCATTCGCATAGCCGTAGTGCGCGGCGACATACCCGCCCAGTGCCGGGCTGAGGGCCGAGCCGACATTGTGCATGGTCATCATGCCGCCGATACCCAGATTGACGTGCCCCGTTCCGCGCAGGATGCGCGCGACCATGCCGGGCGTCGCGACGCCGAGAAGACCCGCGCCGACGCCGTCCAGCATTTGGACGGGGATCAGCGCCCACGGATTGTCCCAGTAGCCGGCGATGAGGCCGCGGATGGGAAGGGCGATCAGCGCCACCATGACGACGATGCCAAAGCCGCGCCTTTGCGCGACCCACGCGGCGAGGAGCGCCATAGGGATCATGGTTCCCTGTGCGATGATGATGGTCGCCGACGTGTAGGCGCTCGGATCGGCGAGCCCGCGCGAGACGACCGATTGCGACAGAAGCGGCAGCATCGCGGCATTGCCGAAATGAAAGAGGAAGATCGTGATGCCGAACAGGACGAGCGCGCGGGATTTCAGCAACATGCCGATGCCGGATGGTTCGCGGTTCTGATGTTTCGCGGATGGCTCAAGCCCGCGCGCCACGTCGTGGTCGATCTCGGACGGCTCGATCATGTAGACGCTGACGATCGAGGCGATCGCCAGGATGATCATCAGGACGAAGACCGCGATCAGGCCGAAGACATAGCCGAACGCGCCGGCGAGGATTGCCGAGACCACGTTTCCGCCGTGGTTCCAGGCCTGGTTCCGGCCGAGCTGGTGGGCAAGGCCGCTCTGCCCACCAGTCCGAGCGTCAGCCCGGCAATGGCGGGTGCGATGATCGCCGCGAAAACGCTGGTGCCGACCTGCGACCCCGCGACGACCCAGAAGTCGGTGCTTATGAGCAGCGCCAATGTTCCGAGGATAATCAGACCCGCCGCAGCCGCGATAATGGTGCGCTTGAACCGTGTCGCGTCGACGAGCGCGCCGAGCGGCGTCGTCGCCAGCATGCCGGCCAGGCCGCCGAGCGTCATGACATAGCCGATCTCGTCGGCCGCCCAGCCGTGACCGATGAGGAAGACGCCGAGAAACGGACCGAGCCCGTCGCGGACGTCGGCGAGGGAGAAATTCATGGCACTGAGCGCCCGGATGGAGCGTCGTGAGGGGTTCTGCATTGCGAATGTCCCTTCGGCCTGGTGGCGTCTTAGCCGATCGGTCCCTTGAAGATGAAGAAGGCTCCCGCGCAGATGAGCGCGAAGCCGACGAGGTGATTGAGGGTGAGTTGTTCGCCGAGGTAGAAGACCGAGAAGACGGCGAAGACGGTCAGGGTCAGGACTTCCTGGATGGTCTTCAGTTCAGCGGCCGAGTAGACCGCATGGCCGTAGCGGTTGGCGGGCACTGCGAAGCAGTACTCGGCAAGCGCTATCAGCCAGCTCACGGCGATGACGATGAGCAGGGGCTTTCCCGGGTATTTCAGGTGACCGCACCAGGCGAACGTCATGAAGACGTTTGAGATCGCCAGGAGGCCGATCGGCATCAGATAGGCAAATGACATGGCGGCATGTTCCGTTTCGGAAGATGCCCGTCATTAGTCTTTGGTCGCCAAACCTGCTTTGAACCCGCGTTGAATGGAAACCAAACGCCAGGTCAGAAAAGCCGCAGGCTCTTCATGCTCGCATGCCCGTTTCGACCGATGATGATGTGATCATGCACGGTGACGCCCAAGGGCTTGGCCGCATCGGCGATCGTCTTGGTCATCTCGATGTCCGCGCGCGACGGCGTCGGGTCGCCGGATGGGTGGTTGTGGACGAGGATGATCGCGCTTGCAGATAGCTCCAGCGCGCGTTTGACCACTTCGCGCGGATAGACGGGCGTGTGGTCGATCGTGCCGGTCTGCTGCACCTCGTCGGCAATCAGCACGTTCTTCTTGTCGAGAAAAAGAATACGGAACTGCTCACGCATCTCGAAAGCCATCGCGGCTCTGCAATAGTCGATCACCTGGTTCCACGATCCAAGCAGTTCGCGTTTGCCGACCTGGCCTTTGGCGAAGAGGCCCCCGGCGGCGGCGACGAGCTTCAGGTCCAGCGCGGTCGATGCGCCGACGCCCTTGACCTCCGCAAGGAGCGCAGCATCGGCGCCCAGCACTTCGGCGAAAGAGCCGAACCGTGCGATGAGCGCCTTGGCCGTACCCTTGGTGTCGGCACGCGGAATGGAACGGAACAGCAGAAGTTCGAGCAGCTCATAATCGGCGAGCGCGGCGGCACCGCCCTGTTCGAAACGCCCACGCAGCCGGTCGCGATGGCCATGATAATGCGGCTTCTCGGCCTTCCTGCGGGCAGCCTCGGGCAGCGGTGGGATCGGAACGCCCTCGATGGCTCCGGTGAGCGGGCGTTCGGCGAAGAAACCACGCTCGTCCTCGCCCTCCGCGTCGCCCATGCGCCGGTCCTCAGCTCAAGCCGGGACGGTCGAGCCCAGCGGGCGACAGCGAAAAGATTTCGCAGCCATCCTTCGTCACGCCGACCGTGTGCTCATACTGGGCCGAAAGCGAGCGGTCGCGCGTGACGGCGGTCCAGCCGTCGGACAGAACCTTTACATGCGGGCGGCCGAGATTGATCATCGGCTCGATGGTGAAGATCATGCCTTCGCGCATCTCCACCCCCTCGTTGGAGTTGCCGTAGTGCAGGATGTTCGGTGCGTCATGGAACAGTCGCCCGACGCCATGCCCGCAGAAATCGCGCACCACCGAGCAGCGCTCCGCTTCGGCGAAGGACTGGATTGCCGCGCCGATCGCGCCGGTTCGCGCGCCCGGCTTCACGGCGGCGATGCCGCGCATCAGGCATTCATGCGTGACCTCAAGCAGTCGCTCGGCGGCGCGTTTGATCTGGCCGACCGGATACATCCGGCTCGAATCGCCGTGCCAGCCATCGACGATGTAGGTCACGTCGATATTGACGATGTCGCCCTCGCGCAGCGGCTTGGCGTCGGGAATGCCGTGGCAGACGACATGGTTGATCGAGGTGCAGGAGGCCTTGGTGTAGCCGCGATAGTTGAGCGTCGCGGGCAGCGCGCCGTGATCTATGCCGAATTCGAAGACGAAGCGGTCGATGGTCTCGGTCGTCACGCCCGGCTCGACCATGGTGGCGAGTTCATCGAGACAGCGCGCAGTGAGCTGGCACGCCTTGCGCATGCCGGCAAAGGCGTCTTCATTGTAGAGCCGGATCTGGCCGGTGTTGCGCAGAGGGGCCGTCTCCGCGTCGAGATAGGTGACCATTTGCCGTTTACCCGCGGGCTTGTCGTCTGATTTCGGATCAGGACAGACTTGGCATCAAGCGCGGCGGCATTCAACCCCTTGGCGTGTCGAGTTCGCCGGTCTGGAGTTAGCATTGCCGGCGCCCGCGGCTAAGCCGGTCGAAAAGGAGCATGCCATGGCCGAATATTCCAATTTCGACATCTGCGTCATCGGGGCCGGTATCGCCGGCGCGTCCGTGGCGGCAGAGCTGGCCGACAAGGCACGCGTCCTTCTCGTCGAGCGCGAGAGCCAGCCGGGCTACCATACGACCGGCCGCTCGGCGGCGCTGTTCTCCACCACTTATGGCCCCAATGTCATCCGGGCGCTGTCGCGTGCGTCCGAAGCCTTCTACAACGATCCGCCCGAAGGTTTCGACCGTCCGCTTCTCACGCCCCGCGGCGCATTGATGATCGCACGCGACGACCAGATGGAAAGCCTCGAAGCGCTCCAGCGCGAGTTGGCCGGCGCGGCGGGAGTCGAACGCCTCGACGGGGCCGCGGCACGCGCGCTCGTCCCGCTTCTTCGCAGCGGTCATGTCGCAGCGGCCATTTTCGAGCACTTCGCGCAGGACATCGACGTGCACGCCCTCCATCAAGGCTATCTGCGCCAGTTTCGCACGCGGGGCGGCACGTTCGGAGCCAATGCCGGCGTCGACGCGATCCGGCGCGGCAGCGGCGGCTGGACGATCGAGGCCGGGGCGAATGCTTTTCGGGCCACCACCATCGTCAATGCGGCCGGCGCGTGGGGCGATGTTGTCGCCGAGACGGCAGGGATTGCCCCCGTCGGTCTCGTGCCGAAGCGGCGCACCGCGGCGATGATCGCGCTGCCGGAGGGCACGAACGCGCATCACTGGCCGATGGTCATCGACATCGACGAGGAATTCTACGCCAAGCCCGATGCCGGGCGGCTCCTGATCTCGCCCGCCGACGAAACGCCGTCTGAGCCTTGCGACGCGCAGCCGGACGAGTACGACGTGGCCGTGGCTGTGGACCGCGTCGAAGCTGCATTCGATATCCAGGTGCGGCGGATCGAAAACAAGTGGGCAGGTCTGCGCACTTTCGCGGCCGACAAGAACCCGGTCGTCGGGTGGGGCGACGCTGGGCAAAGCTTCTTCTGGCTGGCGGGGCAGGGCGGCTACGGTATCCAGACGGCGCCCGCACTGGCTAAGCTTGCTGCCGCGCTCATTCTCGGCAAAACGCCAGAACGCGCGATCATGGACCACGGCATCGACCTGGATTCGATGTCGCCCGGCCGCGCTACGCTTCGCAAATGAGAAGAGGGGGTGTTGGTACGCCCAAGGGGAATCGAACCCCTGTTTGCGCCGTGAAAGGGCGCCGTCCTAACCGCTAGACGATGGGCGCGTACAACGAGGCGGTTTATAATAAGCTTCGCCGGAACGCACAACCCGGCAGCACCTGTTTTTCGAACTTTTTGTCCCGAAATGCGCGTTACGCAACGTCGCGACGAGCGATCAGCCGCGCCGGCGGCAACGCCAGTTCCAGTCGCGTTCGGGTCCGACATCCACATGCACGGATTCCGTGTGGCAATAGGTTCCGACGCCGCCACGGCCGGGCATCGAGCGCACATATTCGGCAAGTGTCCATTTGCTGACGCCGGCGACCTGGATGTCGGCGGCGGCGCAAGCCATGTGCAGCGAATTGCGCGCGCCGCGGGCGCGGCGGTTGCGTTCGGCGCTGCGGAAGCCGGAAGTGATGACCACCTTCTGGCCGAACCGGCTTTCGATCGACTTCAGGACGCGTACGAGGGACGGTCGCAGGCAGGAGACGTCGACGTCGTCATGCTGCTTCATGAGGCCGTTCGGAGCGAGCCGCGCTAGGCCCGGCGCATAGGCGACCTGATAGAGGCCGCCATCTTCGTTCAGGTCGATGTCGCTGTCGTCGTCGATGCCGTTCCGACGCGTTATCTCGAACAGATTCGCATTGTCGCGTACGCCCGGCAGGGCGTTCTCGCTGATCGAGGCGGTGCTGATCATCACCGGTCGGGACTGCTTCGTTGCCATGGAAACCGGCGCACGATTGGCTTCCAGGTCGATGATCGGCCTCGACGCTTCGGCCGCCTGCTGGGCAGGAGCGGGAGCCTGCTGCGGGACGATCGGCGAGGGTGCGGCCTGGGCCGGCTGCTGGGAGAAGAAGGCGGACAGGAAACCGCGCTTTGGCGGCTCGGGAGCTGCGGCGGGCGCCGGCTGGACGGCGACTTCCGGCTCGGCCGTCGGCGCAGGTTCGGTCGTCGCCGCGAGCGCCTCTGCGTCGGCGGATTCATTCGTCGCGGCGGCGGCAACCTGCGCTTCGCCATCTGCGGGCATGGTGGCCGGATCGGCGCTCGTGGCGATTTCGCGATTGGTCATCGTCGGGACGGAAGCGACCTGTTCGGGAAGGCTCGGGTCAGTCTCGTCGAATGCAAACTGTGGCGTCGCATCGGCAGTGGCACCCTCGGTCGCAGAAGCTTCGCCAGTGGTCGCCGCGACGGTGGGCTGCGCGGCCTGCGGCATAGCAACGCCCGTCGCGCCATATTGTGGATTGAAGCCGAACATCGCCATGTCGGTGTCGGACGTCGCCGAACAGGAAGCGAGAAGGGTCGCAGTCAACGCTGCAAGCACAGCACGATTGAGGGCGCTATGGCGGCGCGAACCTTCTGCAGACAATGCGTGTCCCCTTGGTGCGTCTCGTTTGGGCTGGCTTCCGCGTCGAAACAAGCGAGCGCAAAGCATCCGGCCGGGTCGAGACCTATCGGAATTGACTGTCGAGCACAACACCTGACCTGCGCAGCGGCCTTGCCGTGTCAAGCCGCCGAATCGTTGGATTCACAACTTGGCGCCTGCGCCGATCGTCGCGGAGTATTGGTGAATTCGTGCCGTCTGTCTACACCCGCACCCTGACGTAATCCCCAGGTGCGTCAGCCAGAACCTCGGTATTCTTGCCGATTTTCCGCGCTTTGGCCGTCTTGTCGTCCTGCGTGCGAATCCAGGTGTCCCAATGCGGCCACCACGAGCCCGGCGTTTCGGTCGCCTTTGCGACCCAGTCGTCGAAATCACCTTTGGGCGCGTCGCCGGACCAGAACTGGTACTTCCCGGCGGCGGGCGGGTTGACGACGCCTGCGATGTGGCCGGACCCTGCCATGACATAGTCGACCGGTCCGCCGAAGAGGCCGCTGCCGACGAAGACCGACTTCGCGGGCGCGATATGGTCTTCCTTCGTCGCCAGATTGTAGATCGGGATTTTCACATCCTTGAGTGACAGCGTCTTGCCGGCGAGCTTCATCTTGCCGGTCGCCAGATTGTTCTCGAGATAGCAGTTGCGCAGGTAGAAGGAGTGGTTGGCCGCGCTCATGCGTGTCGAATCGGAATTCCAGTAGAGAAGGTCGAACGGCATCGGCGTCTTGCCGCGCATGTAGTTGTTCACGACGTAGGGCCAGATCAAATCGCCTGCGCGCAGCATGTTGAACGCCGTCGCCATCTTGGTGCCGTCGAGATAGCCGCGAGTTTCCATCGCGCGCTCGAGCGCGCCGATCTGCTCCTCGTCGACGAAGACCTTGAGGTCGCCGGCATGGGTGAAGTCGACCTGCGTGGTGAAGAATGTCGCGGTGGCGATGCGCTTTTCGCCCTGCTTGGCGAACAATGCCAGAGCCGCCGCGAGCAGCGTGCCGCCGACGCAGTAGCCGATCGCGTTAACCTGCTTTTCGCCGGTCGCCCTCTCGACCGTATCGAGGGCGAACTGGACGCCGTCGCGGATATACTCCTCCCAGCCGGTCCGCGCATGCCGCTCGTCCGGATTGACCCACGAGATCACGAAGACCGTGTGCCCCTGTTCGACCGCCCAGCGAATGAACGATTTCTCCGGGTTGAGGTCGAGGATGTAGAACTTGTTGATCCAGGGCGGGCAGATGAGGAGAGGGCGCTTCAGCACGTCCTTCGTCGCCGGCTCGTACTGGATGATCTCGGCGACGTCGGAGCGCGCGACGACCTTGCCTGGCGTCGTCGCGATGTTCTTGCCGATCTCGAAGCGCGACGCGTCGGACTGGCGCAGCTTCAGATCGCCCTTGCCGGCCGCGATGTCCTCGGCAAGCATCTTCAGGCCGCGCACGAGGTTCGCGCCGTTGCTCGATACCGTCTCGCGGAAGAGCTCCGGGTTCGTCAGGATGAAGTTCGAGGGCGATATGGCGTGGCTGATCTGCTTGACGTAAAAGCCCGCCTTGTGGCGCGTATGCTCGTCCAGCCCGTCCGCATGCTCGACCAGGTCGTTCGCCCAGCGCGAGGTAACGAGATAGGTCTGTTTCAGGAAGTCGAAAAAGGCGTTCCGGCCCCAGTCGGGGTCTTTGAAACGCTTGTCGGGTGCCTCTGGCGCGGCAGCGGCGTCGGGATCGGCGATCTTTGCCATGGAACGCGTCCACGCTTCCATGTAGCCCGAATAAAGTCGCGTCTGCGCCTCGAGCGCGCGCGACGGGTCGGACAGCCAGTATTCGGTGAGCCTGGAGAAGGTCTTGACCATGTCGGCCATCGGCTCGGCCACCGTGTCGCGAACTTCGCCGGCCTCGCGCGGCGCCGTCCATGCAGCCGCCACCTTTCCGGCCTCTTCCATCATGTGGGAGACATTGACCGCGAACTCCTCGGGGTCCTTGACGAGGTAGTCCTCGATACCCGGAGCGTCCGCCTTCTGCGTACCTTGCGTGGTCTTGGGGCCGGCCATGATTTTTGCGCTTCCTCCCGGCGGCATTTTCTTTACAGACTAACACGATGGGACGCGGGCGGTCCAACGAATGCAACCGCCCGAAGGACGGAAAGAGGAAGAATGGCCGGTCATCTCATTTCGAAGCTTTCGGCCGCGGCGGCGGCCCTCGCCGTGGCCCTTTCGGCGTGCGCCGCCCCGCAGGCCGACCCGGGCGTGTCCGCCTCGACGGCCTCGGTCGGATCGGGCGTCTATCCCAATCTCAACGTTCCGCTGCAGCCGGCGACGGCCCAGATCACGCCCGCGGAACGCGCCGCGACCGCTGACGAGCTGCGCGCCCGCCGCGACAGTCAGGCCGCGACCGATTCTGCCCCGGCCTCTTCGGCGGCGCAATTGCGCCGGATCGGCAGCTCGCATGCACAGGGCGCGATCAGCCGCATCGAACGCAACTGACGACGGCCGGCCGTCTCGACCGTCGCCCTGAAACTGTGTATAGCCGCCACCATTCCCTCTAGCCGCGCCGGGATTGCCCCATGGAAGAGTTTCACAAGGTCCGCCGTCTTCCGCCCTACGTCTTCGAGCAGGTCAACCGCCTGAAGGCCTCGGCCCGTGCCAAGGGCGCCGACATCATCGATCTGGGGATGGGCAATCCCGACCTGCCGACGCCGAAGGCGATCGTCGACAAGCTGGTCGACGTGGTGCGCGATCCGCGCACCCATCGCTATTCGTCCTCGCGCGGCATTCCGGGGCTGCGCCGCGCGCAGGCGAACTACTATGCGCGCCGTTTCGGCGTGAAGCTCAATGCCGACACGCAGATCGTCGCCACGCTCGGCTCCAAGGAAGGCTTCGCCAACATGGCGCAGGCGATCACCGCGCCCGGCGACGTGATTCTCTGCCCCAATCCGACCTATCCGATCCACGCCTTCGGCTTCATCATGTCGGGCGGTGTCATCCGCTCGATGCAGGTCGAGCCCGACAACGGCTTCATCCCGGCGCTCGAGCGCGCGATCAAGCATTCGATCCCCAAGCCGCTCGCGCTGATCATGAATTACCCGTCGAACCCGACGGCGCATGTCGCCTCGCTCGACTTCTACAAGGACGTCGTTGCCTTCGCCCGCAAGCACGACCTGATCATCCTCTCCGATCTCGCCTATGCCGAGATCTATTTCGACGGCGCGCCGCCACCTTCGATCCTGCAGGTGCCGGGTGCGATGGATATCGCGGTCGAGTTCACCTCGATGTCGAAGACTTTCTCCATGCCCGGCTGGCGCATGGGCTTTGCCGTCGGCAACGAGCGCCTGATCTCGGCCCTGACCCGGGTCAAATCCTATCTCGACTACGGCGCCTTCACGCCGATCCAGGTCGCCGCGACGGCAGCCCTCAATGGCGATGGCACCGAGGTGGAGGAAGTCCGCAAGGTCTATCACCGCCGCCGCGACGTCATGGTCGACGCATTCGGCCGTGCCGGCTGGACGATTCCGGCACCCGCCGCGACGATGTTCGCTTGGGCGCCGATCCCCGATCAGTACAAGCATCTCGGCTCGCTGGAATTCTCCAAGCTCCTCGTTGAGAAGGCTGACGTCGCCGTCGCGCCGGGCATCGGCTTCGGCGAACATGGCGACGACTATGTGCGCCTTGCGCTGGTCGAGAACGAGCATCGCATCCGCCAGGCGGCGCGTTCGATCAAGAAGTTCATGGGGGCCTCGGCTCCGGCGCCCGACAATGTGGTGCAGATCGGCGCCCGGCGCTGAGCAGGACGAAAACAGAATATTGAAAGGACGATTCGGGGCATGAGCGAAGCATTGCGTGTGGGTATCGCCGGTTTGGGTACGGTCGGCGCATCGGTCGTCCGGCTGGTCACCGAGAGGGCGGCAGAACTCACCCGCCAGTGCGGTCGGCCGATCTCGATCGTCGCCGTCGCCGCGCGCGACAAGGCGCGCGACCGTGGCATTTCGCTCGACGGCATGGAATGGTTCGACGATCCGGTCGCGCTCGCCAAGTCGAAGGACATCGACGTCTTCGTCGAACTGATTGGCGGCGAAGAGGGCGCTGCCCGCGAGGCGGTCAAGGCCGCGCTCGACGCCAGCCATCACGTCGTCACCGCCAACAAGGCGCTCCTCGCCAAGCATGGTCTCGCGCTCGCCGAAGCCGCCGAAAAGCGCGGCGTGCTCCTCAACTACGAGGCGGCGGTCGCCGGCGGTATCCCGGTTATCAAGACCATGCGCGAGGCGCTTGCCGGCAACACGGTGCTGCGCGTCTTCGGCATCCTCAACGGCACCTGCAACTACATCCTGACCCGCATGGAAGCCGAGGGCATCTCCTTCGAGGACTGCCTCGCCGATGCTCAGCGGCTCGGCTACGCAGAAGCGGACCCGACCTTCGACATCGAGGGCAACGACACCGCCCACAAGCTCGCGATCCTCACCAGCCTTGCCTTCGGCACCAAGATCGCCGCCGACGATATCTACATGGAAGGCATCTCGAACATTACGCAGGCGGACATCCGCGCCGCTTCCGAGCTCGGCTACCGCATCAAGCTTCTCGGCGTCGCGCAGAAGACAGAGACCGGCATCGAGCAGCGCGTCCACCCGACCATGGTGCCGACCGCCTCCGTCATCGCGCAGGTCCACGGCGTCACCAACGCGGTCGCCATCGAGACCGACATTCTGGGAGAGCTGCTGCTTTCCGGCCCCGGAGCCGGCGGCAACGCCACGGCTTCTGCCGTCATCGGCGACATTGCCGACATCGCCAAGAGCCGTCCCGGCTTCCAGCACGGCCCCGTCTTCGGCCGCCCCGCCAAGGAACTCGCGCCGTGCAAGAAGGCGAAGATGCGCGCCCATGCCGGCGGCTACTTCATCCGCCTGACGGTCTATGACCGCACCGGCGTCTTCGCCGCGCTCGCGCGCCGCATGGCCGACAACGACATTTCGCTGGAATCGATTGTCCAGCATTCCGACCGGGATGCCGGCGCGGACCGCAAGACCGTCATCCTCGTCACGCACGAGACGACGGAAGCGGCCGTGCGCAAGGCGATCGACGGCGTGACGAAGGACGGCCACCTCGTCGATGTGCCGCAGGTCATCCGTATCGAGCGTGCCGGCTGATGGCGCGCCGGGCAGCGCGTTGACCCTGGAGCGGCGGCACTTCTTCGACGTGCGCCGGTCGGTGCGGGGACTGGCCTGGGAACACCGGCTCGATCCGCGCCAGGAGAACATCGCGCTCGCCATCGCCCAGTCGCACGGCGTGCCCGACATCGTTGCGCGCGTGCTCGCCGCGCGAGGCGTCGGGCTCGACGAGACGCCTCGCTTTCTCGATCCGACCATCCGCGACTTGCTGCCCGACCCTTCGTCGCTGACCGACATGGACAAGGCCGCCGAACGCATCGCCGACGCGGTCGA
This sequence comes from Aliihoeflea sp., assembly GCF_052435475.1. NCBI lineage: Bacteria > Pseudomonadati > Pseudomonadota > Alphaproteobacteria > Hyphomicrobiales > Phyllobacteriaceae > Aliihoeflea > Aliihoeflea sp. The sequence goes on along the minus strand of NZ_JBQVMV010000008.1, from coordinate 123,487 downwards.
GCGTCGCGAACCGGTTGCGATCTTCGGCGATTATGATGTCGACGGCGCGTGCTCGTCGGCACTGATGAAGCGCTATCTTGCCCATTTCGGCGTGCCGGCCGAAATCTACATCCCGGACCGGATATTCGAGGGCTACGGCCCCAACCCGGACGCCATGCGCGATCTCGTCGCGCGCGGCGCGAAGCTGATCGTGACAGTCGATTGTGGCACGAACAGTGCGCCTTCCGTCGATGCGGCCAACGAGGCGGGCGCAGATGTCGTCGTCCTTGACCATCACCAGGTCGGCGGGCCGCTTCCGGCCGCTATCGCCGTCGTCAATCCCAACCGCGAGGACGATCTGTCGGGGCAGGGGCATCTGTGCGCGGCGGGCGTCGTCTTCGTCACGCTGGTGCGCGTTACCAGCATCCTGCGCACGCGCGGCCGCACCGATTTGCCCGACCTTCTGTCGATGCTCGATTTGGTCGGGCTGGCGACGGTCTGCGACGTCGTTCCGCTCATCGGGGTCAACCGGGCCTTTGTGGTGAAGGGGCTGGCTGCCGCGCGTCGGCTCGGCAATCCGGGTATCGCAGCTCTCGCGCGGGTCTCCAAGATCGGCGAGCCGCTCAATGTTTTCCATTTCGGCTTCATCATCGGCCCGCGCATCAATGCCGGCGGGCGCATCGGGGATGCGGCGCTCGGCTCGAAGCTCCTTGCCTGCGACGATCCCATTGAATCCGGCACGATCGCCGAAACGCTCGACCGCCTGAACCAGGAGCGGCAGGCGATGGAAGCCGTCATGCTTCTCGATGCCAAGGCGCAGGCTGATGCTGAACTCGTCCATGGCGACGGGCCGGGCGTGCTCGTCGCCGTCAGCGACAACTGGCATCCGGGCATCGTCGGCCTTCTCGCCTCGCGGCTGAAGGACCATGCGCGCCGTCCCGCCTTTGCCATCTCGTTCAACGCGAACGGCGTCGGCAGCGGCTCGGGCCGCTCCGTGCCCGGCTTCGACCTCGGCCGCCTCGTGCGCGATGCGGTCGATGCCGGCCTGCTCGTCAAGGGCGGTGGTCACGCAATGGCCGCCGGCATCACCGTTCGCCGCGAAAAGCTCGGCGAATTGCGCGCCTTCTTCGAGGAGCGAGCGGCAGCGCAGGTCAAGGATCTGCGCGAGGGCGAGACGTTGAAGATCGACGCTGCGTTGTCGGCCGAGGGCGCGCGCTTCGATCTGCTCGACGCGATGGAAACCGCAGGCCCGTTCGGTGCCGGGCACCCTCAACCCATTCTCGCCCTCCCGCGTCACCGTATTCTCGACGCGCGTGCCGTGGGCACCGGCCATCTGCGCGTCGAACTGGCATCGGAAATGGGTGGGCGGCTTCAGGCCATGGCCTTCCGCTCGGCCGAGACCGACCTCGGCCATTTCCTGGCGACGTCGCGCGGCCAGACAGTGCATGTTGCAGGCTCGATCGCGTCCAATTACTGGAACGGCTCGCGCTCCGTGCAGTTCAGGATTCTCGACGCGGCAATGGCCTAGGCAAGCACGTTCTGCAGCCGGTCCAACTCGGCAAGCTGGGCGCGCGTCGCGTCGTAGCCGAGCTTGATCAATTCGTCGGCGCGGTGAAACTCCGTCAGCCCGATATGGCCGAGCTTGGGTTGCAGCGACAGATCCGGCGGATCGCCGGCAAGGCGCGAGCGGGAAATCCGATCCTGGATGATGTTGAAAGCCTCGACCATGACGCCGGTGATGCCGAGCCGCGCCTCGCGGTCGCGCGGGCCCTTGTCGACGATCAGCGGCGTCTTCTTGCCGTCGGCCATCTCTTCACCATCCGCCGGCATGTCGGCCGAATGTTTGATGACGGCGGCGCGCCCGAACAGATCGTAGTGGAGGTTGACCGCAACGACGAGCGGCTGCTCGTGCGCGCGGCAGACGGAGACCGGCACGGGATTGACCAGCGCGCCGTCGACCAGCACGCGCTTGTTGCAGACGACCGGCTCGAACACGCCGGGCAGGGCGTAGGACGCGCGCATCGCCGTGATCAGCGAGCCGCTCGACAGCCAGATTTCGTGGCCGGTGCGGATTTCCGCCGCGACGCAGACGAAAGGACGCGGCAGGTCGGCGAAGGTCAGCCCTTCCAGATGTTCCTGCATCCGCGCCGTCAGCCGCATGCCGCCCAGAAGGCCGGAGCCGCGCAGATTGAAGTCGAGCAGACCGAAAATCCGGCGCTTGGTCAAGGAGCGTGCGAAGTCTTCGAGTTCGTCCAGCTTGCCGGCAAGATAGCAGCCACCGACCAACGCGCCGATCGACGTTCCGGCGATCATGTTGATGCGAATGCCTGCTTCATCGAGCGCACGCAGCACACCTATATGCGCCCAGCCACGCGCCGCGCCGCCGCCCAGCGCAAGTGCGACGCCCATCGGCTCCGGCCGTTCCGGAAGCTTGATCTCGGGCGAGGACGGCAGGGCTGCCCCTGCTTCCGGCTTGCTCATGAAGGACGCCCAGTCGAGCATCGGTTGCTCCATCTCAGATCGGGCCATACTGACAAGATATGGTATCCGAAGGATGAAGACGAGCGATGCGCCAGAGCAATCGTCTATTTGGTGTAGATGGTTCCGGGGTCGAATTTCGGCGCTGCGTCGATGACGAGGCGAACGCCGCCATCCGCCACCTCGGCCCTGCGATAAAAGCAAGAACGCCGCCCTGTGTGGCAGGTCGCATCGTGCCCGGCGACCTCGACGCGCAGCCAGACCGCGTCCTGGTCGCAGTCCGTCCGCAGTTCGACGATCGTCTGCAAATTGCCGGACGTCTCGCCCTTCTTCCAGAGCTGGTTGCGCGAGCGTGACCAGTAATGCGCGATGCCCGTCTCCAATGACAGCGCCAGCGCCTCGGCATTCATGTGCGCGACCATCAGCACCGTGCCTTCATGCGCATCGGTCACGACGGCGGTGATCAGGCCGGCAGCGTCGAAGCGCGGCGTGAAGGCGTCGCCCTCTTCGAGCGCCGCCTTGGATGTCGAGGGCGGTTGAAATTGCATGTCGGTCATTCGCGGATGAAAGCCTGTCAGGGAGCGCGGAAGTCGCGCAGCGACATCAGGAAGCGTGCCTGCTCTTCGGGATGGTCGCGGAACGCACCGGTGAAAGTCGACGTCATGGTGCTTGACCCCGATTTCTTGATGCCGCGCATCGCCATGCACATGTGCTCGGCCTCGATCACGACGGCCACGCCGCGGGGCGTCAATGCGTCCTGGATCACGCCTGCGATCTGCGCCGTCATCGCCTCCTGCGTCTGCAGGCGGTGTGCGAAGATATCGACGACCCGCGCGATCTTCGAAAGGCCGACGACCTTGCCGTCCGGCAGATAGCCGACATGGGCCTTGCCGATGATCGGCACCATGTGGTGCTCGCAGTGCGAGTGAAACGGAATGTCGCGGATCAGGACGAGATCGTCATAGCCCGCAACTTCCTCGAAAGTGCGGCCCAGTTCTTCGAACGGGTCCTGATCGTAGCCGGAAAACATTTCCCGATAGGCTTTAGCCACGCGTTTAGGCGTATCGACCAGCCCTTCGCGGTCCGGATTGTCTCCGGTCCAGCGCAGGAGGACGCGCACCGCCGCTTCGACTTCGACCTGTGTCGGGCGCGGCTGCTGTTCGAGGGTCGTATCGGCGTCGGCACGGTTGGGGAATGATTTCACAATTGCGTCCATGAAAGGCGTCTCCCGTAGTTCCCCTCTACGGAGGAACGAGTTGAACGGACCACAGCCTTTCCCGGAATTTTTGGCAGATCCTGCCGTCGGTCCGAAATGGCGTGCATGCGGCCAACCCTCTTTCGCCCGCACGGCTTGTCGGGTCGATCGCACAACCACTATATATTCGCCTATCGGCCGATGAAAAGGCATGGCAGCGGCGACGGTTTGTTCAGCCGCGCCGCAGGAGCTGGAAACTGCGATGATCGACGACGTCTACAACGCGAAAATCCTGGGGTTTGCGGGCAACACCGAACGGCTCGGCCGCCTGTCCGACCCGGACGCGAGCGCGACCGCCCATTCCAAGCTCTGCGGCTCCACCGTCACCATCGATCTGCGGATGGAAGGCGACGAAGTGATCGATTTTGCCCATGAGGTGAAGGCCTGCGCGCTCGGGCAGGCATCCTCCTCCATCATGGCTCGCCACGTCGTCGGCGCCCGCGCCGACGAATTGCGCTCCGTGCGCGAGACGATGCGTCGCATGCTCAAGGAAAACGGCACGCCGCCCGAAGGCCGCTTCGCCGACCTGCGCTATCTCGAGCCCGTCCGCGACTACAAGGCCCGCCACGCTTCGACCATGCTCACCTTCGACGCCGTCATCGACGCCATCGACCAGATCGAGAAGAAGCGCGCCGGACAGGCGGCGTAGCCTTCGTGGCCGACTTGCCCAAGACCCGGAACTGGTCCGGCGCCTGGCCGCACACGCCGGGGCGGGTCTTCGGCACCGGGTTCGTTCGCCTCTACCAGCTCACGCTCTCCGGTTTCGTCGGCAATTCGTGCCGGCATTATCCGACCTGTTCGGAATTCGCCTATGAGGCCATCGCGCGGCATGGCTTGTGGCGCGGCGGGTTCATAGGGCTCTTTCGCGTCATGCGCTGCGGTCCGGGCGGCACCCACGGCATCGATCTCGTGCCCGAACGGCTCGACCGCGATCAGGCATGGTATGCGCCGTGGCGTCTTTGGCGCGTCAGCCGCAAGAGTGGCGCCGCCTGACCTTGTCCGCGTCCGATTGATCGGCTAAACGCGCGGACATCGACAACCACCTGCGCTCGTTTGCAGGACTGGATAGGAAGCATTCCATGCCTGAAGTCTCCCTGACATTTCCCGATGGTTCCGTTCGCGCGCACGACGCCGCGGCGACGGGGGCCGATCTCGCAAACTCCATCTCCAGGTCGCTTGCCAAGAAGGCGGTCGCCTATGCGATCGACGGCCAGGTGCGCGACCTGTCCGAGCCGCTCGGCGCCGACGGCGCGGTCGAGATCATCACGCGCAACGATCCGCGCGCGCTGGAGCTGATCCGCCACGACGCCGCCCATGTGCTCGCGGAGGCGGTGCAGGAGCTTTGGCCGGGCACGCAGGTCACCATCGGCCCGGTCATCGAGAACGGCTTCTACTATGACTTCGCCCGCGACACGCCCTTCACGCTCGACGATCTGCCGGTCATCGAGAAGAAGATGCGCGAGATTATCGGCCGCAACAAACCCTTCACCAGAGAAGTCTGGACGCGTGACAAGGCGCGGCAGGTCTTCGCCGACAAGGGCGAGGCCTACAAGGTCGAGCTGATTGACGCGATCCCCGCGGACCAGGATTTGAAGATTTATGCGCAGGGCGACTGGTTTGACCTCTGCCGCGGGCCGCACATGGCCTCGACAGGCCAGGTCGGCAATGCCTTCAAGCTAATGAAGGTCGCCGGCGCCTACTGGCGCGGCGATTCCAACAACCCGATGCTGACGCGCATCTACGGAACGGCATGGGCCGAGCAGGCCGAGCTCGACGCGTATCTCCACATGCTGGAGGAAGCCGAGAAGCGCGATCATCGCCGGCTTGGGCGCGAGATGGACCTTTTCCATTTCCAGGAGGAAGGCCCGGGCGTCGCCTTCTGGCACGCGAAGGGCTGGCGGATGTTCCAGAAGCTGACGGCCTATATGCGCCGCCGGCTCGAAGGCGACTATGACGAGGTCAATGCGCCGCAGGTGCTCGATTCCTCGCTCTGGCAGACGTCGGGTCACTGGGGCTGGTACAAGGAGAACATGTTCGCCGTGCAGTCGGCAGACCCGAAGGCCGAGGACCAGCGCGTCTTCGCCCTGAAGCCGATGAACTGTCCGGGCCACGTCCAGATCTTCAAGCACGGCTTGAAGTCCTACCGAGAACTGCCGATCCGCCTTGCAGAATTCGGAACCGTCCATCGTTATGAGCCATCCGGCGCGCTGCATGGTTTGATGCGCGTTCGCGGCTTCACGCAGGACGATGCGCACATCTTCTGCACCGACGAGCAGATGGCGGCCGAGTGCCTGAAGATCAATGATCTGATCCTCTCGGTCTACGAGGATTTCGGCTTCGACGAGATCGTCGTCAAGCTCTCGACACGGCCGGAAAAGCGGGTCGGCTCCGACGCGCTTTGGGATCGCGCCGAATCCGTCATGATGGACGTCCTGAAGCAGATCGAGGCCCAGTCGGGCGGGCGCATCAAGACCGGCATCCTGCCGGGCGAGGGCGCGTTCTACGGGCCGAAGTTCGAATATACGCTGCGCGATGCGATCGGCCGCGAATGGCAGTGCGGCACGACGCAGGTCGACTTCAACCTGCCGGAACGCTTCGGCGCCTTCTACATCGACAAGGATTCGGAAAAGAAGCAGCCGGTAATGATCCACCGCGCCATCTGCGGCTCCATGGAACGCTTCCTCGGTATCCTAATCGAGAACTTCGCCGGTCACTTCCCGCTCTGGTTCGCGCCGGTGCAGGTCGTCGTCGCGACGATCACCTCCGACGCCGACGATTACGCAAACTCGGTCGTCGCGAAGCTCAAGGCTGCCGGCATCCATGCCGAACCGGATTTGCGCAACGAGAAGATCAACTACAAGGTCCGCGAGCACTCGATGGCCAAGGTCCCGGTCATTCTCGTCTGCGGCAAGCGCGAGGCGGAAGAGGCGACGGTCAACATGCGCCGCCTCGGCTCGCGCGACCAGCAATCGCTGTCGCTGGCCGATGCGCTGGAGCAGTTGCGGCAGGAAGCGATCGCGCCGGACCTGAAGCGGCTGGCATCCGCAAACTGATCGAACTTGGGGCGGCGTCAGCCGCCCCTTTTCACATGGCTGTCATGGCGTTGGGCGACACTTCGCCTCATGATCGCGATCCGCCGCCAGCGCCTCTTTCCCGAACTGACTTACGCCAATGAAGGCCACCGCTGGCTGCAGCGTTTCCTGATCGAGCGCATCGAGAGCCTGTCGGGGCGCGACCGCTTCGCCGCGCTCTACGACATTTGGCGCCGCGACGTCGCGCCGGGCGGTGTCGACCTCTTCTCCACCATGCTGCGCATGGTCGGGATCGAACTTCGCATCGAAGGCATCTGGCCGCCGGCGCGCCTGCCCGACACGCCGCTGGTCATGGTCGCCAACCACCCGTTCGGCATTGCCGATGGCATCGCCATTCTCGCACTTGCCGAGCGGCTCGGTCGGCCGTTCCGCGTGATGATCCACAAGGATCTGATGCGGATTTCGGAGATGGCGCCCTACGCGTTGCCGATCGACTTCTCCGAAACCCGCGAGGCGGTCGCCGCCAATCTGGCCGTGCGCAACGAGGCGCTGCGTCTCCTCAAGGAGGGCGTCACCATCGTGGTCTTCCCGGCAGGCGGCGTCGCCACCGCGACGCGGATCGTCGGGAAGGCGAGCGATCTGGAATGGAAGATGTTCCCGGCCCGGTTGGTTCGCGATGCGCGCGCATCGGTCGTGCCGCTGCATTTCGCGGGCCAGAACAGCCGCTGGTTTCACCTTGCGAGCCGTTTTTCGATGACGCTGCGGACCGCGCTTTTGATCCCGGAGTTCACGAAGCGCGCCGGCCGCCCGATGGACGTGCGGATCGGCCCCGTCATTCACGCCGACGAATTCGATCGCGAGCGCAAGGCGGTCCTTGAACGGATGTACCGGGCGGTTTTCGACCTCGCCACCGACCGCCGATTCCGCCAAGGAGTGCCGGCCGCCATCGGCGATCTCTCGATCGGCTAATCGCCGGAAGCGTCGATCCGCTCGCCGCCATTTTCGTCGGCGATGACCTCGACATCGCTGTTGCGGCCGGCGACGACCCTGAATTCGCGCTGGTAAAGGCGTTCGCGGTTGCGCGCGACGGCGACATACTCGCCTTCCGCGAGCACCATCGAGGCGAATGCGCCGACGCTTTCGCGCACGATGTCGCCCGAATCGGTCAGCACCGCCCAGGACGTGTCGGCGATTGCCTCGCCGCCCGCCTCGCGCACCAGCTTCATGGTAATCTCGGCCGCCTTGTGCTCGACGGTCGCCTCGGTCAACTGGCCGGCCTCGACGCGGATGTCGGAGCGGATCACGGCATTGACGTTCCCGTAGGTCGAGACGACGTGGTAGGTGCCGCTGTTGAGACGCACGACGGCCTTGGGGCTGACATTCGGCACGATCAGCGCACGCTCGCCCGCCGCGTCGCCGGCGCCTTCATAGATCGAGAAACGCAGTTTGTCGGGCGGAATGCCGGCACCACCCGAGAGCACGGCGTCGAGCTTCAGCCCGCCTGCGTCGAGCACGAACTGCTCGTCGCGTGCATTGGGGCCGAGGGTGATGCGCTTCGTGGCGCCCGCCCGGCCGAACGTCGCATGGACGAGGTAGCTGCCCGGATCGAGCTGGAAATTGCTGGTGCCGCCCTGCGCGGTCGCGATCAGCGGCAGGCGCCCGTCCGGGCCCGGTTCCGGCCGGAAGACGCGCCAGACCATGCCGCGTTCGATCTCCGAACCCTCTCCCGTCAGTCGGGCCGACAAGGTGAGCGATCCGGCGCCGGGCATGGCGAGCGGTACTCCGATCGATGGCGCGGCGTATCCGGTGATGCCGGGCAGTTCGATCTGCGGCAAGGGTGAGGGGAGCTGGATCTGCGGCAGCGCGCCGACGCCGCCGTCGGGTTGCGACTGGATCGGGGGCAGCGAAAGAGGTGGCGGTGTCGTCGCGCCGGGAATTTCGAGCCGCGGCATGCCGCCGCTCGGCGCTCCGAAACCCAGATTGCGGCCAGGACCGGGTCCGCCACCGAACCCGCCCCCAAGGCCACCGGGTCCACCATCCTGCGCCTGCGCCGGCAGGGCACCTGCCAGCGAGGCGAGAAGGACGGCGCGGATCAGTCGCATTGTGAACGGTCTGGCACGGGAAACATGCCTTGCGTTGAACCCGAAACCGGTGGCAATTTCAAGGCTCCAGACAGCGCCGACGCGCCCGTTCGTTCACCGTGCGATCGCCGTTCTTCCCGCCAATTCAATCCCTTGGAAGAGGAAATCCAGATTTGACGTCTTCGACGATCGAATTCCTTCTCAACAGGAAGTCCGCCCCCATTGCAGAGTTGCACGCGCCCGGGCCCTCCGACGACGAAATCCGTACGCTCCTGACCATCGCCGCGCGCGTGCCTGATCATGGCCGGCTGGCGCCCTGGCGGTTCATCGTCTATCGTGGCGAAGCGCGGGAACGCGTCGGTGAAAAGCTTGCGGAACTCGCCGAAAGGCGCGAAGGCCCGCTCATCGATGCCCGCCGCGAGCAGGAGCGCACGCGCTTTTCGCGCGCGCCGCTCGTCATCGGCGTCGTTCACGTGCCGCGCGACAATCCGAAGATTCCGCAATGGGAGATGTTCCTGTCGGGCGGCGCCGTCGCGATGAACCTCCTCGTCGCCGCGAGCGCCATGGGCTATGGCGCGAACTGGATCACCAACTGGTATTCGGATGTCGATGAGGGCAGGGCGATTCTTGGCCTCAAGCCGGAGGAGCGCGTCATCGGCTTCGTCCATATCGGCTCCTTCGACGGCGAGGCGTTCGAGCGCCCGCGCCCCGACATCGACGCGCTGATCACCGAATTCGGAGCCGCTTCCTGATGTTCTACGAACCGAAGAACGGCCACGGCCTGCCGCACGATCCGTCGAAGGCGATCGTCTCGCCGCGCCCGATCGGCTGGGTTTCAACTCTGTCCGGAGAGGGCGCGCTGAACCTCGCGCCTTACTCCTTCTTCAACGCACTGACGACCACGCCCTTTCTCGTCATGTTCTCGTCGGAAGGCGAGAAGGACAGCGTCGTGAACTCGCGGGCAACGGGCGAGTTCGTCATCAACCTTGCCAGCCGCGATCTTGCCGAGGCGATGAACGCCAGCGCCGTCGACGCGCCGTACGGCACGAGCGAGTTCGACTACGCCAGGCTCGAAACCGCACCGTCGAGGCTGGTCGCACCCCCGCGCGTCGCGCATGCCCATGCCGCGCTCGAATGCAGGGTCACCGAGACTTTCCAGCCGGTCGGTCTGAACGGCAAGCCGTCCGCTGCAACCGTCGTCATCGGCGAAGTCATCGGCGTCTATATCGACGACGGTGTCCTGACGAACGGCCTATTCGACGTCGTCAAGGCGGGCAATCTTGCCCGCCTCGGCTACATGGACTATACGTCTGTCACCGAAACCTTCGCCATGCGCCGCCCCCGCTGGAACGCCGACTAGGCGGTCCCGGCAGCCTGCGCGCGCGCGATCAGGCGTTCGGCGCGCCGCAGGTGGGGACGGTCGTACATTGCGCCATCGATGCCGACGACGCCGGGGTTGCCCGCCGCTTCAAACGCATCGATCACCGCGCGCGCATGGGCGACCGCGTCGGCCGACGGCGTGAAGACCTCGTTGATGATCGGCACCTGCGCCGGATGAATCGCCATCCGCCCCGTGAACCCGTCGCGGATGCCGGCGACGCAGTCCTTGCGAAAGGCATCCTCGTCGCGGAAGTTCGGGAACACCGTGTCGATGGCGGCCGCCTGCGCTGCGCTCGCAGCCAGCAGCGTCACCGCCCGCGCCAGTTTGAAGACGTCGGTGTAGACGCCCGTCTCGTCCCGCGTCGCGCTGGCGCCGATATCGGCCGAAAGATCCTCCGCGCCCCAGGTCAGCGCGCCGAGCCGGACATGGGCGCGGTAGGTCGAACCGGCGAGCACGCTGGCGCCCGTCTCGGTGATGATGGGGATGATCCGCGTTGTCCCGTCCTCGATCCCGTGGTCGGCTTCGTGGACGCGCAGCTTGGCCGATAGATGCTCCAGATCGGCATATCCGCAGCATTTCGGCAGCATGATCGCATCGGGCCGCGCAGCCATCACGGCGGCGAGGTCGTCGTCGGTGAGGCCCGTCGTCAAATCGTTGACGCGCACGACGAGCATAGGTCCGCCCGGCCGCCGGTTTGCGACGAAGTCGCGCGAGAGTTCGCGTGCCGCCGGCTTGTTCGCCGCGGACACCGAATCCTCCAGATCGAGGATCAGCGCGTCGGCGCCGGAGTTAAGGCCCTTGTCGAGCTTGCGCTCCGAATCGCCGGGAACGAACAGCAGCGAGCGCATCAGGCGGGCTTCCTCAGCATCATGGCCTGGCGCGTGCATTTCGCCACCAGCACGTCGTTCTGGTTATAGGCGCGATGCTCGAATTCGACGATGCCGCGATCGGCCTTCGACTTCGACGGCCGCACGCTCTTCACCTCGGTCTCCACGCGCACCGTGTCGCCGTGGAAGAGCGGATGCGGAAACACCGTGTCGGTCATGCCGAGATTTCCGATCGTGGTGCCGAGCGTGGTGTCATGCACCGAAATGCCGATCATCAGGCCCAGCGTGAACAGCGAGTTGACGAGCGGCTTGCCCCACTCGCTCTTCGCCGCGAAATCGAAATCGATATGGAGCGGCTGCGGGTTCAGCGTCATGACCGAGAACAGCATGTTGTCGCTCTCGGTGACCGACTTGGTCAGCGTATGCCGGATGACGTGTCCCGGCACGAATTCCTCGAGGTAAAGTCCTGCCATGAAAGGCTCCTCCTGATCGCGAACGTGACGCGTTAAAGAACATGGTGAACCGTTCGTAAACCAATTCGAGCTAGCGTCCACGCATAGTTTGCGAAGGGGGGCGGGCGTGACGACGGCAATCGCAGAAACATATCTACGCTCGACGCGCGCATCCGAACGCGCCGCCGCCGCCGCATATCTCGCCAACGCCGCTCTTGCCGCCGAGACCCCGCGCGACGACCGCCATGCCGCCATCTCCGCGCTGACGCTCCTCGCCGACGACCCATCGCCGAACGTGCGCGCCGCCATCGCCTTGGCGCTTGCCGGCAACCGCCGCGCGCCGCTTCACATCGTTCTCCACCTTGCCAAGGACCAGCCTTCCGTCGCAGCACCGATCCTTCTGCGCTCGCCGCTCTTGACCGAGGGCGACCTCGTCGAACTCGTCGCCACGCTAGACGCGCGCGGACAGACCGTGATCGCACGGCGGGCAGGGCTCACTCCCGGTGTCACCGCAACGCTTTCGGCCTTCGGACCGCGCGATGCCGTCATCGAACTCGCCCGCAACGACGACGCCGAAATCCTGCCCTCGGCCTTCCGTCAGATGGTCGAACGCTTCGGCTGCGATGCCGAACTGCGCGAGATTCTGATCCGTCAGGCGCGGCTGCCCGTCGATTGCCGCCACAGGCTCCTCGCCAGCATCGGTGATGTCCTCAGCCAATCGGCCTTCGTCAAGGCGACGATCGGTTCGGAGCGCGCGGCGCGGGTCACGCGCGATGCCTGTGCCCGTTCGACCGTCTCTCTCGTCGAAGGCGCGCGAACTGCGGAGCTGTCCGAACTCGTCGCACGCCTGCGCGAGACGGGGCATCTCACCACCGCTTTCGTCCTGCGCTGCATGGCGCTCGGCAAGATGGAGTTCTTCGTTCATCTCGTCGCGCATCTCTCGACCGTTCCGCAGGAGCGCGTACGCACGATCCTCGTCTCGGGCCGCGACCTCGCCATCACGGCCCTTTTCGACAAGGCTGGATTTGCAGCGTCGATCCACCAGCCGCTCGTCGGTGCCATCCATGTCTGGCGCTCGGTCGCGCGCGGCGAACGGATCGCCGGCGTCCGCGAGGCGAGCCAGGCAATGATCGATGCGATGGGCAAAGAAAATTCTTCGCAGGCCGGCCCGGTCGTCAGCCTGCTGCGCCAGGTCCAGGCCGACGCGACGCGCGCGGCCGCGACTGAAACGGTACGGATCGCCGCTTAGACCGGCGGGCATTGTGACGAATGCCAAGTATGCCGCTCTAGCTGTCTTTCCCATCCGCATTTGTGCGACGCCAGAAGAGTCCGTCTGGCTGCAAATGCTCTAGATATCCAGTTCGCCAGCGAACTCGGCATTGTCCTGGATGAAGCGGAAGCGCAGTTCGGGCTTGGTGCCCATCAGCGCATCCATGGACGCCTTGGTCGCGTCCTCGCTCTCGTGGACCTCGACGCGCAGCAAGGTCCGCTTGCGCTTGTCCATCGTCGTTTCCTTGAGTTGGCTCGCCAGCATCTCGCCGAGGCCCTTGAAACGGCCGAGCTCGACCTTGCCGCGCCCGGTGAATTCGGTGCGCATCAATTCATCTTTATGCGCGTCATCCCGCGCGTACATCGTCTTGCCGCCCTGCGTCAGCTTGTAGAGCGGCGGCACGGCCATGTAGAGATGCCCGCCGCGCACGAGCTCCGGCATCTCCTGGTAGAAGAAGGTGATCAGAAGCGAAGCGATGTGCGCGCCATCGACATCCGCGTCGGTCATGATGATCACGCGGTCGTAGCGCAGATCCTCCTCGCGGTATTTCGACCGCGTGCCGCAGCCGAGCGCCTGGATCAGGTCGGCGATCTGCTGGTTGGCGGTCAGCTTCTCGCGCCCGGCGCTCGCGACGTTCAGGATTTTGCCGCGTAGCGGCAGGACGGCCTGGCTCGCCCGGTCGCGCGCCTGCTTGGCCGAGCCGCCGGCCGAGTCGCCCTCGACGATGAAGAGTTCGGCGCCCGCCGCCGCGTTCTGCGTGCAGTCGGCGAGCTTGCCGGGAAGGCGCAGCTTGCGCACCGCGCTCTTGCGGCTGACTTCCTTTTCCTGGCGTCGCTTCACGCGCTCGTCGGCGCGCGCGATGACCCATTCCAGAAGCTTCGAGGCTTCCTGCGGATTGTCCGCGAGCCAATGATCGAACGGATCGCGCACCGCGTTCTCGACGATGCGCTGCGCTTCGCCGGTCGCCAGCCTGTCCTTGGTCTGGCCGACGAATTCCGGCTCTCGGATGAACACCGACAGCATGCCGGCCGCCGAGATCATCACGTCCTCGGAGGTGACGATCGAGGCGCGCTTGTTGCCGGTCAGTTCCGCATAGGCGCGCAGGCCGCGCAGCAGCGCATTGCGCAGCCCCGTCTCGTGCGTACCGCCTTCGGGCGTCGGGATCGTGTTGCAATAGGAGTTGAGGAAGCCATCGCCGCCATGCCAGGTGACGGCCCATTCGAGCGAGCCGTGCCCCCCGGACTTCTCGCTCTTACCCGCGAATGGCTCGCGCGTGACCTGGTATTCCGTGCCGAGCGAGGCGAGGAGATAGTCCTTCAGCCCGCCGGGAAAGTGGAATGTCGCCTTGTCCGGCGTCTTGTCCTTCTCGCCGATCAGCGTCGGATCGCACGACCAGCGGATTTCGACGCCGCCGAAGAGATAGGCCTTCGAGCGCGCCATCTTGTAGAGCCGCGCGGGTTCGAAGCGCGCATTGGCGCCGAAGATCTGCGCGTCCGGGTGGAAGCGCACCTTCGTGCCGCGCCGGTTCTGCACGTCGCCCAGAAATTCCAGCCCGCCTTGCGGAATGCCGCGGGAGAAGCGCTGGCGATAGAGCTTGCGCCCGCGCGCGACCTCGACTTCCAGATCGTCCGAAAGCGCATTGACCACCGAGACGCCGACGCCATGGAGGCCGCCCGAGGTCTCGTAGACCTTCGAATCGAACTTTCCGCCCGCATGCAGCGTCGTCATGATGACTTCGAGGGCGGACTTGTCCTTGAACTTCGGATGCGGGTCGACCGGGATACCACGGCCATTGTCGGTCACCGACAGGAACCCGTCCGCCCCGAGTTCGACATCGATGAAGGTCGCATGGCCGGCCACGGCCTCGTCCATCGAATTGTCGATCACCTCGGCAAAGAGGTGGTGCAGCGCCTTTTCGTCGGTGCCGCCGATATACATGCCCGGCCGCCGGCGCACCGGCTCAAGCCCTTCCAGCACCTCGATGTCGGCTGCGCTGTAGCCGTCGCTGGCGTCCCTCGTCGCGATGGCCGGTGGCGCGGCGCGCTTGGCGGCGGCGACGATCGGGTCGGCGGGGCGCGTCGCGGGCTTGGCCGGCGTCGAGGCGGCGAGGTCGCCGAAGAGGTCGTTGTTGTCGTCCATGGCGGCAGGTTGGTCCGTTCGCGAATCAGATCGAGCGTGCTCGCAGGGCTGTCATCATAGCCGGGGGCCTTCTAATGCAGGAGATCGCGGCAAAAATGAAGAGGCGCGTTCCCGATTCGTCCACAGGCAAGAGTGCCGGTCAGCCGGGCGGGCCATGGACGGCGAGACCCTGAAGCGTGCGGATCAGGTCCACGCGCGAGCTGGATTCCGTCTTTGCATAGATGTGCTTGATCTGCGTTCGTACGGTTTCGACCGAGATTCCATGTCGATCCGCGATCATCCGGGCCGAAAGACCCTCGACTAGGCCGAGCACCACCCGCTGCTCCGCGGCCGACAACTGAAACAGCCTGCCGACATCTTCGATGTCGCTGGCTTGCAGTTCCCGCGCCAGCGGTTCGATGAGGATGAGGATGGTCGGGCCCTCGAAATAGGCGGGAAGGGGGTCCTTACGGATCGACACAAGCGTCACGCGCTCCGTCCGCGAGGTGAAGGCCAATGTCTTCGGACCCGTGTAGTCCCGCTTGCACATCAGGCGAAGCGCATCGTTGGCGCGGGGCAAAGCCATGCGCACGCCGCGACCATGCGACCGGATGCCCACCCCGTGCGTCATCATTTCGCGCGCCGAAGGCGAGGCGGACCTGATCATGCGCTCCTCGTCGACGACGACTGCTCCGGCGTTGAAGGCATCGAGGATCGAATGGCCGATCGGCCCGATCGCCTCGCGCGTGACCGATCGCCTGTAGAAGGAGAACGCGCGCCGAAGATGAGGAGATGTTTCGCCGAACATCCGGGCAAACGGTTCGTTCGCATTTCCGTCGGCTTGCCCGGTGAAACCGATCAGGAAGAAGAAGCAGGACGGGTCGCGGACTGCGGTGACGCCCATGGCCGACTCGATGCCCTGCGGGCGCAAATAGTCGTTGTAGAACTCGCTCCTCAGGAAAACGTCCCGCGCGCACAAGGTGTCCGCAACGGTGCCGAGATCGACCGGCCGCTCGAGAGCCGGCGGTATCAGCGGGTTCACATGGACGTAGTAGTCGCGAAAACTGATCGCATCCGCCTCGTCCATTGGCGAGGCGAGATTGAATGTACCCTTTTTCTCGCTCGGATTGTAGCAGAACAGGCTCGCCTTGCCGCCGGGAACGCGAGCCGCGAGATTGCCGACAAAACGCTCCCAGCTCGTCCGTCCAACCAGACAAGCATAGATTTCGTCGACGACCGCTTCGGTTTGAGGAGATGACATCGCAATCCCCGCCGTTCACGGAATTTTGAGGGCTAAATCAGTTTGACGCAAGTCCATGGCTCCGAGGCGCGCGTCGGCCGTCTCGGGGGAACCGTGCAAACTTTTGAAACGAAGTAATTCAATGAGAACGTTTCACAGTTAAAGCATCGGCAAATATAGCTGGCGAGGGGTAGAGAAGTGACGGTCAATTACGCATCACTTCTGCTCGCGACGGCGATTTCCGGCATCTGCCTCGCCGCGACCATGATGGGGTTCTGGTTCACCGCAAAACGCGATTCCTTCAAGCTCACCTGGTCGCTCGGCGTCCTGACGCTCGTCGCCCATGTCCTCGCCTACACGATCTATGCCGAGAACCCGCATCCGGTCATAGGCGCCTTCGTCGTGGCGCTGCTGCCGCTGGGCCTGTCGATCATCCACGGCGCGGCGCACCAGTTCGTTCAGCAGAACCCCTCGCTCAACCGCGTCGCGGTCACCTCGCTGATCTCGCTCGGCCTCGCCCTCCCGCCGCTCGCGCTCGGCTATGACGGCATCGCCTTCATCGTTCAAAACCTCGCAGCCGCCATCCTCCTGTCCATGTCCGGGCATGTCTATTTCAGCCATCGCCGCGAAGCGCCGACGGCGCTGATGCTGATGGCTGGCCTCTATCATCTGGCTGCGCTGTCCTTCGCGGCCTGCGGGCTCGTGTTGATCGTCGGCCAGCAATGGACGCTTGGCGGTGTGCCGGAAAACTGGGCCGAGCGCATCAACATCGTCGTCGCCATCCTCGCCATGACCGGCGGCGGCGCGCTCTCCATCGCGCTCGACCAGACGCGCCTTGCACAATTGCACAAGGCCGAGGCGATCACCGACGCGCTGACCGGCCTCCTCAATCGCCGGGGCCTGTCACAAATGACCAGCGGCCAGACCTACGGGCCCTTCGCAGCCGTCGCGATCTTCGACCTCGATCACTTCAAGAGCGTCAACGACACGCATGGCCATGCCGCGGGCGACGCAGTGCTCTGCGACTTCGCCCGCATTCTCGACCAGGGCAAGCGCGGGCGCGACATCGCCGCGCGCCTTGGCGGCGAGGAGTTCGCGCTCGTCATGCCGCGCGTGACGAACGACCAGGCGGCGGCCACCGTGCGCCGCATCTGCGCCATGTTCGCGGCCGAGACCTTCGAGGCAAAGGGCCGCGCCTTTCGCTGCACGGCCAGCGCCGGCATCGTCTTCGGCGACGAGACGCGGCCGGGCGTCGACGCGCTCATCGCGCGCGCCGACGAGGCGCTGTATGCGGCCAAGAACTCCGGCCGCAACCGCATCGAGATCGCGCGGCTCGCCAGTTAACTGGCGAGAGCCTCCATGGGCGGACACGAGCAGACGAGGTTGCGGTCGCCCGCTACATTGTCGATGCGCGAGACGGGCGGCCAATATTTCGACGCCATGTTCGCGTCGCCGGCCGGGAACGCCGCCTCGATCCGCGAATAGGGGTGCACCCAGTCGGCCGCCATCACGTCGATTGCCGGGTGAGGGGCGTTGACGAGCGGATTGTCGTCCTTCGGCCACTTGCCGTCTGCCACCTTCGCCGCTTCCTTCGCGATGGCGATCATCGCGTCGCAGAAACGGTCGACTTCGGCCTTTGGCTCGGACTCCGTAGGCTCGACCATCAGCGTGCCCGCGACGGGCCACGACATGGTCGGCGCGTGGAAGCCGTAGTCGATCAGGCGCTTGGCGATGTCCTCGACCGAAACGCCGGCGCTTTCCTTCAGCACCCGCGTGTCGAGGATGCACTCATGCGCGACGCGTCCGTTGCGGCCGCGATAGAGCACCGGGAAATGCGGCTCCAGCCGTTCGGCGATGTAGTTGGCCGAAAGGATCGCGAGTTCCGTCGCGCGCTTGAGGCCCGGTGCGCCCATCATCCGGATATACATCCAGGTGATCGGCAGGATCGAGGCCGAGCCGAATGGGGCCGCCGCAACGGCATGGCGCGAACCCTCCGCGACATGGCCCGGCAGGAACTTCGCCAGATGCGCCTTGACGCCGATCGGGCCGATGCCAGGCCCGCCGCCGCCATGGGGGATGCAGAACGTCTTGTGCAAATTCATGTGGCAGACGTCGGCACCGAGATCGCCCGGCCGCGCAAGGCCAACCATCGCGTTCAGATTGGCGCCGTCGAAATAGACCTGGCCGCCATGGTCGTGGACGATCTTGCAGATGTCGCGCACGCCTTC
The DNA here is from genome assembly GCF_052435475.1 of Aliihoeflea sp. Lineage (NCBI taxonomy): Bacteria > Pseudomonadati > Pseudomonadota > Alphaproteobacteria > Hyphomicrobiales > Phyllobacteriaceae > Aliihoeflea > Aliihoeflea sp. The sequence goes on along the minus strand of NZ_JBQVMV010000008.1, from coordinate 105,146 downwards.
CTCGAACACGCCATGCGTCGAGGGATAGGTCAGCATCAGCGCCGCCAGCCTGTCGGCATGCTGGTCGGCCTTCGCCGTAAGGTCGTCGAAGTCGACGTCGCCATGGTCCGTGCACTTGACCACGACGATGTCCATCCCCGCCATCGAGGCGCTGGCCGGGTTGGTGCCATGGGCGGAGGAGGGGATCAGGCAGACGGTGCGGTTCTCGTCGCCACGCGTCCGGTGATAGCGGCGGATGGCAAGGAGACCGGCATATTCGCCCTGGCTGCCGGCATTCGGCTGCAACGACACGGCATCGAAGCCCGTGATCTCGGCCAGCCACGCCTCGAGCTGGTCGAACATGGCCTTATAGCCCTCGGCACTTCCCTCCGGCGCGAAGGGATGGAGGTTGGCGACACCTGCCCAGCTCACCGGCATCATTTCGGCCGCCGCATTGAGCTTCATCGTGCAGGAGCCGAGCGGGATCATTGCCCGGTCGAGCGCCAGATCCTTGTCGGCGAGGCGGCGCAGGAAGCGCATCATCTCGGTCTCGGAGCGGTTTTCATGGAAGACCGGCTGGCTCATGAACGAGCCGGAACGCTTGCCCGGCAGCCGCGCCTGCGCCTCCTCCGGCAGCTTGACGCCAAAGAGGTCGGCGATGGCGGCGAGGTCGGCCTCCGTCGACGTTTCGTCGAAGCTGATGCCGATCCGGCTGTCCTCGAAGTCGCGCAGCCACAGGCCCCGCTCCATCGTCTTCTCGACGATCGCCTCGGCGTGCTTCGTCGTCACGGTCACCGTGTCGAAGAACCGATCGCCCGCGACCTCGACGCCCTTGGCCTTCAGCCCGGCATGAAGCCGCGTCGCGAAGCCATGGATGCGGTTCGCGATTTCCTGCAGGCCTTCCGGCCCATGCCAGACCGCATAGGCGGCTGCCATGTTGGCGAGCAGCGCTTGCGCCGTGCAGATGTTCGACGTCGCCTTGTCACGGCGGATGTGCTGCTCGCGCGTCTGGAGCGCGAGGCGATAGCCGACGCGCCCGCCGGCATCGACCGACTGGCCGACGAGACGGCCCGGCATCAGCCGCGTGAAGCGGTCCTCGACCGCGCAATAGGCCGCATGCGGTCCGCCATTGCCCATCGGCACGCCGAAGCGCTGCATCGAACCGACCGCGATTTCCGCGCCGAGCGATGCCGCCGTCTGCGTAACCGCCAGCGCGAGCGGATCGGCGACGAAGATCACGACCGCGCCCGATTTCTTGGCCTTGGCGATCTCGTCCTTTTGGTCGCCATAGACGCCGTTCGTATCCGGCCACGGCACGATCAGCGCTGCCGTATCCTCATCGACCGGATCGCAGCCGATCGCCATGCCGAGCGGTTCGGCGCGCGTTTCGACGACGTCGAGCGTCTGCGGGTGCAGCGCACCGGCGATCGAGATTTTCAGGCGCTTCATGCGGTGATGGCGGAACGCGATGCCGACGGCTTCGGCCACCGCCGTCGCCTCGTCCAGCAGCGAGGAGGATGCAACCGGCAGGCCGGTCAGTTCCGTCACCAGCGTCTGGAAGTGGAACAACATCTCCAGTCGCCCCTGGCTGATCTCGGCCTGATAGGGCGTATAGGCCGTATACCAGGCCGGGTTCTCGAACAGATTGCGCTGGATGACCGGCGGCACATGCGTTCCGTGGTAGCCCGCGCCGATGAAGCTCCTGGCGACGACGTTCCTGTCCATCATGCCGGAAAGCTCGGCGAGCGCTTCCTGCTCGCTGGCCGGCGCCGGCAGGTCGAGCGGCGCCTCCAGCCGGATGGAATTCGGCACGGCCTGACTGATCAGCGTGTCGATGGAGGTGACGCCAAGTGTCTTCAGCATGTCGCGCTGGTCGGCGGGGCCGGGGCCGATATGGCGATTGGCAAAGCTGGTGCTCATCGGTCGCTCTCCGTCAGGCCGTCGTCGCGTCATAGGCGGCGCGGTCCATCAGGCCGTCGAGCGCGGCCTTGTCGGCGAGTTTCATCTTCCACAACCAGCCATCCTTTTCGGCAGCCGAGTTGACGAGGCCGGGATTGTCCAAGAGCCCGTCATTGACCTCCGTCACCTCGCCGGCGAGCGGCGCGTAGACATCGGACGCCGCCTTCACCGATTCGACGACGACGACCGTGTCGCCCTTGGCGATGGTCCGGCCCTTTTCGGGCAGTTCGACGAAAACGAGGTCGCCGAGTTGCTCCTGCGCGTAATTGGTGATCCCGACGGTCGCAATGTCGCCCTCGACGCGAACCCATTCATGATCTTCGGTGAAATAAGTCTTGGCCATCTGCGTCATCCTTTGCGCATGCGATGTGGCTGGAAGGGAAGAGGGTGGAGCGCGAGAGGCAGGCGGTTGCCGCGCACCTCCGCGAAAATCGGTTTGTCGAGCGCATTGACATCGACGCTCCCCATGGCGACCGGCCCACCGAAGGACGGCCCGAACCCGCCCGACGTGATCGATCCGACCGGCGCGCTGTCACCATCGACCAGCGCTGCCCCGGCACGCACCGGCTGGCGGCCCTCTGGCTTCAGGCCGACGCGCTTGCGACGCGGGCCTGCGGCAATCGCAGCGGCCAACGCATCGGCGCCGACATATGCGCCGCCTGAGCGAAGTGTTTTCGGGATCGCCCAGATCAGCCCGGCATCGACCGGGTTCGTATCCGGCGTGATGTCCTGTCCGTGCAGGCACAACCCGGCCTCGAGCCGCAAACTGTCGCGCGCGGCGAGCCCAATCCACTCGACGCGCGGATCGGCCGCTAGTTTTTCGGCAAGCGCCTGCGCCGCATCGAGTGGCACCGCGATCTCGAACCCGTCTTCGCCGGTATAGCCACTGCGCGCGATGAAGTCGCCATCAGCCGTCTCCCGGCCGTTCATGAAGGCGAGGCCGTCGATATCGAGCCCGGCATCGCGCGCGACGGCCTCGGCCAGCGGCCCCTGCAAGGCCAGAAACACACGTTCGAGCGCGTCGACCGTGCAGTCGAAGCTGGAGGCGATTTCGCGCAGATGCGCCTCGTCAGTGTGCGCATTGCCGGCATTGGCGACGACGACGAAGCGGTCTTCGCCCACCCGCGTCACGATCAGATCATCAAGGATGCCGGCCTGGTCATTCAGGAAGAAGGTGTATTTCGACTGTCCGGTAGCCAGCTCACCGGCCTCGATCGGGCAGGCGCGCGACAATGCTTCCGCAGCCTCGCGACCCGAGACCACAAACAGCTTCATGTGGGAGATATCGAACAGCCCCGCCGCCTCGCGGCAGTGGAGGTGTTCCTTCATGACGCCTGCGGGATAGGTCAGCGGCATCGACCAGCCGGCGAAGCCGCCGAATTTGGCGCCCGCCGCTGCGTGCAGCTCATGCAAGGGGAGTCGTTTCAGTTCGCCCGGTTCCGCCATTCGGCCTCCAAAGGTCGCACGCATCCAGCCGCTCGCGCGGCATGTTCGTGCCCCTCTGTCGGAAGCCTGAGAGACTCGCGCGACCGGAACTCTGTCGGCAGCGCTTACACCTTCGGCGCGGGGCGAAAACCCCGACTTTCCAGAGCGTCTTGGCCGGCGGACGGTTCTTTTGCCTGAGAGATTTCGGGCGATTTCCCCTTCGGCGGCGATCCCGGCGAATGCCCGAACCGCTCTCTCCCGCAAACCGGCGGAGTGCAAGCACCCCTGACGGAATCGACGCTAGACGATTGCGCCGGCCTTGTCACCCTCGCGGGCGAATATCCGCAACTCATCCTCGATCTGCGAAATCACCGCCGCGCTTTGCGCATGCAGTCGTTTCAACTCGGACAATTGTGCGGTGATCGCGCGCACCGTGTCGTCGCGCGCGTCCTCTTCCACCGGCGCGGTGCCGACGCCGTAGAGCAGCCAGGACAGGCTGACATTGAGCACGCCCGCCAGCATCGACAGGCGATTGGCGCGTGGCTGCGAACGATCGGTTTCCCAAGCCTGCAGCGTCGCGGTCTGGACGCCAAGCCGGCGCGCAAGCTGCGCTGTGGTCATTCCGACCGCGTCGCGGGCGCGTGAAAGCCGGCCCCCCAGCGTATCGAGGTCGGGATTTTCGGAATAGATCGTCGCGGTGTCAGGCACCTGTGCCACCCCCTGGGTTGTATCTTGATTGCATGCGCAGGGCCGGTCGGCAGCGCGCGCCCAAGCATGGCCCATCAAGGCACCGACCGCAACCGCCCGACCGGTTCCCCAATTCCACCCGTATATTAGCATCTCATGTTAATGTCATTTGACAGCGGTGAGGCGGTCCGCATGCCATCTGAGATGATCGTCCATGAAGCCCGAGATGAAGAAATAGGAGTGGTCGTAGCCGTCCTGCATTCGCAGGGTCAGCCCGATCTCCGTACCCTTCACTGCATCTTCGAAAAGCCACGGCCGCAACCCGTCGTCGAGAAAGCCGTCGGCCGTTCCCTGGTCGATCAGGAACTCGGGGAACCGCGCGCCGTCCTCGACCAGCGCCGTCGCGTCATAGGCCCGCCACGCGGCTTTATCCGTCCCGAGATACTTTTCGAAGGCCGGCTTCGACCAGCCGGCGGTCGACGGCTGCACGATCGGCGCGAAGGCCGAGCACGACCGGAACCGGTCCGGGTGCTTCAACGCGATCGTCATCGCGCCATGTCCGCCCATCGAATGACCGAAGATCGACTGGCGCTCCATGTCGGCCGGGAAATTCGCCGCGATCAGCTTCGGCAACTCCTCGGTGACGTAGGAATACATCCGGTAGTGCTTCGCAAACGGCTCCTCGGTCGCGTCGACATAGAAGCCCGCGCCCTTGCCGAACTGCCAGTTGTCCGGCTCATCCGCGACGCCTTCGCCGCGCGGGCTGGTATCGGGGCAGACGATAATCAGGCCGAGTTCGGCGGCCAGCCGGCGATATTCGCCCTTGTCCATGACGTTGGCATGCGTGCAGGTAAGGCCCGACAGATACCAGAGGATCGGGCTGGGTGCTTCCTTTGCCTGCGGCGGCACGAAGACCGCGAATGTCATGTCGCAGCCGCATGTCTCGGACGCATGCGAATAGACGCCCTGAACGCCGCCATGGGCTTTCGCTTCCGATATTGTCTTCATCAGTCCCTCATTTCGAATTCAATGCGCGCCGGATCGTCCGGTCCAGCGTCTCCAGAAAGCGCGACCGATCCTTCGGCGAGAACGCCGCGTTGTAGCCCTTGATCTCGCCGCTCTCGCGCAGATTCTGCTTCAAATCGCGCATCGCCACCGCCATGCCGATCGTTTCGGGCGTAAAGGGCTGGCCGGTCATGCCGATGACGTGGCAGCCCTTCTCCACGCCGCGCGCGGCAAGCGGAATGTCTGCTGTCACGACGATGTCGTTCGCTGCAGCGTTCTCGACGATCCAGTCGTCGGCGGCGTCAAAGCCGGCGGAGACGACGACGTTTCGCACCATCGGGTCGCGCGAGGGCCGCAAGCCGCCATTGGCGACGAACGTCACGACGAGATCGTGACGTTCGGCGACCTTCAGCACCTCGTTCTTGACCGGACAGGCGTCCGCGTCGACAAAAATCGTGGGTTTGTTCACCGTTGCCCCGCCGCCTGTTTCAAAAAGGCGCCCAGCGCCGCGTCATAGGCGGCCGGTCCCGACTTCCAGGAGAGAATGTGGTCGGCATCCGTGCGCAGATATTCTGTCGCGCCGGTGCGCCGCTTCACCATCGCCTCGGTTCCGGCCGCCGGCACGATACGATCCGCCGAACCATGCGAGACGAAGACGGGACCGGAAAATTCGGAGATCGTCTCCGTAACGTCCGTTTCGGCAATTGCGAGGCCGTTGCGAAGCGCAAACAGCCGCATTCCGACCGGAGCGAGCACGTTCGGCAACGGAGCGCCCGCCTTTTCCATCTGGCTGACGAGCACGGCGGGGAAGTCGAATGCTGGCGCGTCGAAGGCGAGGCCGGAAACGCGCTCGGCCCGGTCGGAGCGTTGCATGAACTGGCCGACGATGCCGCCACCCATGGATTCGCCGAGCAGCACGAGGGAAGTTGCGCCGCGCCCGATGGCATAGTCGGCCGCAGCGTCGAGGTCCCGCCACTCCGTCAGGCCGAACGCGTAGAAGCCGCTCGGATCACGCGGGGCGCCTTCGTCATTGCGGTAGGAGACGAGCAGGGTGGGCATGTCGGCCGCGCGAAAGTGCGGCAGGAAGCGATAGCCGTTCTCGCGGCGACCTCCGATGCCGTGCACGATGATGCCCCAGGTCGTCTCTTGCAGGCCGCCATGTTCGGGCAGGACGAGCCATGCCGGCATCGGGCCGAGTTCGCTTTCGATGACGACGTCCTCATAGGCGAAGTCGAGGGCGACCGCCGGATTTCCCTTGAAGCCGATATCGAACGGTGTCTCCGGCGCGGGCCAGCCGTCGCCCTGTGCGGTCGAGCCACCAACCCGCAATACGCCCTCGAGCGTCGTTGCTGTGTGCCAGCCCCCATATCCAAGGAAGATGCCGGCCGCCAACAGCAGCGAAAGCAGCGACCCGACCACAACGCGCTTCATTTGTCCCCCAAACGATCGATCATTTGAGAGCGATTATAGTCATATGCCCAAGTCACCGGAAGGTTCGTCGCCCGATCATTCCGGCAGATGGCAGCGGATCAGCTCGGCACTGTCGGCCGTTGCGTCATAGGAAATCGACAGCCGGTTCTGATCGGGCATGGTGAATGTGATCTGGCGGTCTTCTTCCATGCCCTCCGCAATGCACGACGCATTGAACGTCGCGCTCCCGTTGGCAAGGGGAGCGGCATCGATGTTGCAGACGCTTTCATGACGCCGCATCGTCGTCGGGGTGATCACGGCGAACATTTCGACCGCTTCGCGGTCGATACGCGCGCAGCTCGATGCCTCCGCGGCCCATACGCCCACATAATCGGGGCCGACGCCGGCCGAGAGGGCGCGTGCAGCGGCACGCGTATCCGCGCGCAGATCCTCGGCAGGGGCCAGTTCGGCATCCGGATCGCCTGTCTCGGGCTGCGCATCCTCAGTCGTTGATTGATTGATCCGCGCTTCAAGTTCGCGAGCCGCGCGTTCGAGGTCGCCGCGTGCCCGTTCGACGATTTCGCCCACCGAAGCGCCGATCTGGCCGGCAACCTCGCCGGCACGGTCAAGCGTCGGACCGGCATCTTCCAGCGCCTGCTCGGCGCGGGTGCGTGCCTCTCCGGCCAGCCGCCCCGCTTCACTTGCCGCCTCTTCGGCCGCCTCGCGCATGCGCGACAGCGCGTCGCCGGCCGCCTCCTCGGCATCGTCCAGCGTCTGGTCGAGGTCGGGGTTGGCCGGTTCGGTCTGCGCCGGCGGCGTCGGCTGGGCCTGTGAGGTCGCCGTCTCGTCCTCGCCGCACGCGGCAAGGGCCATCAGCGAAACGCCTGCCGCAGCAAGCATGATCTTCTTTGCGAACATTTGTTTTCCCCGATTGTCGAAAGCGAGCGGCCGGCACATGTCCGATGGCTCGCGCATCAACGCACCAGCGCCGGAAAGGTGCCCTGAGGCCGCGTCAGTAAACGACGACGCTGCGGATCGATTCGCCCGCATGCATCAGGTCAAAGCCCTTGTTGATCTCGTCGAGCGACAGCGTGTGGGTGATCATCGGGTCGATCTCGATCTTGCCGTCCATGTACCAGTCGACGATCTTCGGAACGTCGGTGCGTCCGCGCGCGCCGCCGAAGGCCGTGCCTTTCCAGGTGCGCCCGGTGACGAGCTGGAACGGCCGCGTCGAGATTTCCTGGCCGGCGCCGGCAACGCCGATGACGATGGATTCGCCCCATCCGCGATGCGCGGATTCAAGGGCTTGCCGCATGACCTTCACGTTGCCGGTGCAATCGAACGTATAGTCCGCACCGCCGATCTGGTCGGCGCCGCGCTTGGTCAGGTTGACGAGATAGGGAACGATATCGCCGTCGACCTCGCTCGGATTGACGAAATGCGTCATGCCGAACCGCTCGCCCCATTCCTTCTTGTCGTTGTTCAGATCGACGCCGATGATCATGTCGGCGCCGGCAAGCCGCAGGCCCTGGATGACGTTGAGGCCGATGCCGCCGAGCCCGAAGACGATCGCGGTCGCGCCGATCTCGACCTTGGCGGTGTTGATCACCGCGCCTATGCCAGTCGTCACGCCGCAGCCGATGTAGCAAATCTTGTCGAAGGGGGCGTCGGGATTGACCTTGGCGAGCGCGATCTCGGGCAGAACCGTGTGATTGGCGAAGGTCGAGCAGCCCATGTAGTGGAAGATCTTGTCCTTGCCGATCGAGAAGCGGCTCGTCCCGTCCGGCATCACGCCTTGGCCCTGCGTCGAGCGGATCGCGGTGCACAGATTCGTCTTGCGCGATAGGCAGGAGGGGCAGGATCGGCATTCGGGCGTATAGAGCGGGATGACGTGGTCGCCCTTCTTGAGGCTCGTCACGCCCGGACCGACATCGACGACGACGCCGGCGCCCTCGTGACCGAGAATCGCCGGAAAGATGCCTTCCGGGTCGGCGCCGGACAGGGTGAATTCGTCCGTGTGGCAGATGCCCGTCGCCTTGATCTCGACCAGCACTTCGCCGGCGCGCGGACCTTCGAGGTCGACTTCCATGATCTCGAGCGGCTTTCCAGCGGCAATGGCGACGGCGGCGCGGGTCTTCATGGCGTATCCTCGGCGTTTTTCTGTTGCTACAAGGTTTTCAGGAATTTGGCCCGCGTTCAAGCAGCCTCGTGTGAACGGAGCGTCGCAGGTGGTCGAAAATCTTCTGCTTGGCACGATGGTGATCGCCGCAACAGTGGTGATCCATGCAATCGGGTTGATCGAGGTGACGCACTGGTCGTCGGCACTGACTGATGTGCTTCGCGTCGATCACCGGCGCAACCGCATCGTCGCCATGGTCGCGACCGTGCTCGGCACCTTCGTCGTGCTGGCCGTCGAAATCTGGCTGTGGGCGCTCGTCCATTTCGCGATCGGCAGTTTCGGCGACATCGAAACAGCGCTTTATTTCTCGATCGTGTCCTTTTCCACACTCGGCTATGGCGACGTCATTCCGCCGGAACGCTGGCGCGTCTTTGCGGCGCTGGAGGGGATCAATGGATTCCTTCTCATTGGCTGGTCCACGGCCTATCTCATCGCCGCGGGCATGCGCATCGGCCCGTTCCGCTCTGGCGAGCATTTCTGACGGCGCGTCTGTTGGAAACGTCGCCCGCAGGGTAGACATCGAACCGGCCGGGTCCGACAATGTTCGCCGACTCTTCTTGCGAAAGCCCGACATGACCGCCAGCCCGACCAGCGCTGTTTCCAACCGCTTTGTCCATCTTCGGGTCCATTCGGCCTATTCGCTCCTCGAAGGCGCGCTGCCGGTCGGCAAGATCGTCGGCCACGCGGTCAAGGACCAGGCGCCGGCCATCGGCATTGCCGATACCAACAATCTCTTCGGCGCGCTGGAATTCGCCCAGAAGGCGGTCAAGGACGGCGTGCAGCCCATTGTCGGCTGCCAGATCGACGTCAATTTCGGCGACGCGCAGGACAATGGCCGGGGCGCGCGCAAGCACGATCGCGGGCTGACGCCGCTGGTGCTGATCGCGGCGAACGAGCGCGGCTACGCCAACCTCGTCGACCTCGTCTCCAAATCCTATCTCGACGTACCGGCCGGAGAGCCGGTGCAGGTGCTCGCCGAGTGGCTTTCAACCCGCTCCGACGGCATCATCTGCCTCACCGGCAGCGACCGTGGCCCGATCGGCGCGGCGCTCAAAGCCGAGCAGCCGGGGCTCGCCGAACAGCGCCTTCTTCAGTTGAAGAACTGGTACGGCGACCGCCTCTATGTCGAGCTTCAACGCCCCACAGGCTACGACCGCGTGCTGGAAGCGGCGACCATCGAACACGCCTACACGCACGATTTGCCGCTCGTCGCCACCAACGAGGCCTTTTTCCCCGCCGCCGCCGACTATGACGCCCACGACGCGCTGATGGCGATCGCGGAGGGCTCCGTCGTCGCAGTCGACGACCGCCGCCGGCTGACGCCCGACCACTATCTGCGCACGCAAAAGGAGATGGCCGCGCTCTTCGCCGATCTCCCGGAAGCGCTCGCATCGACCGTCGAGATCGCCCGGCGCTGCTCCTACTATCCGAGGACACGCGACCCCATCCTGCCGCGCTTCACCGGCAATGATGCGGCCGACGCCGATGCCGCGCTTCAGGCGGAAGCCGACGAACTCGCCCGCCAGGCGCGCGAAGGTCTCGACGCGCGCCTTGCCGCGCATGGCCCGACCAAGGGCTATACGGTCGAGCACTATCGCGAACGGCTGGAATTCGAGATCGGGATCATCACCCGGATGAAGTTCCCCGGCTACTTCCTGATCGTCGCGGACTTCATCAAATGGGGCAAGGCGCAAGGAATTCCCGTCGGTCCCGGTCGCGGCTCGGGCGCAGGGTCGCTGGTCGCCTATGCGCTGACCATCACCGACGTCGACCCGCTGCGCTTCTCGCTCCTCTTCGAGCGCTTCCTCAATCCCGAACGCGTGTCGATGCCCGATTTCGACATCGATTTCTGCCAGGACCGGCGCGAGGAGGTGATCCGCTACGTTCAGGGCAAGTACGGGCGCGAGCAGGTCGGCCAGATCATCACCTTCGGAACGCTGCAGGCCCGCGCCGTGCTGCGCGACGTCGGCCGCGTCCTCCAGATGCCCTACGGCCAGGTCGATCGGCTGTGCAAGATGGTGCCGGCCAATCCCGCCAACCCCGTCAAGCTCAAGGACGCCATCGAGGGCGAGCCGCGCTTTGCAGAGGAGGTCGAAAAGGAACCGATCGTCCAGAACCTTCTTGACATCGCGATGAAGCTCGAAGGTCTCTACCGCCACGCCTCGACGCACGCCGCCGGCATCGTCATCGGCGACCGGCCGCTCTGGCAGCTCGTGCCGATGTATCGCGATCCGCGCTCCGACATGCCGGTCACCCAGTTCAACATGAAATGGGTCGAGCAGGCGGGGCTGGTGAAGTTCGACTTCCTCGGCCTCAAGACGCTGACCGTGCTGCAGACCGCGGTCGATCTGATCAAACGCCGCGGCGTCGACATCGACCTTGCGACCATCCCGCTCGACGACGAGAAGACCTACGCCATGCTCTCGCGCGGCGAGACGGTCGGCGTGTTCCAGGTGGAATCGGCCGGCATGCGCAAGGCGCTGGTCGGCATGAAGCCGGACTGCATCGAGGATATCATCGCGCTGGTCGCGCTCTATCGCCCCGGCCCGATGGAGAACATCCCGACCTACAACGCCCGCAAGCATGGCGAGGAGGAGATCGAGTCGATCCATCCGAAGATCGACCATCTCGTGAAAGAAACCCAGGGCGTCATCGTCTATCAGGAACAAGTGATGCAGATCGCGCAGGAGCTGTCCGGCTATTCGCTCGGCGAGGCCGATCTTCTGCGTCGCGCCATGGGCAAGAAGATCCGCGCCGAGATGGACAAGCAGCGCGTGCGCTTCGTCGACGGCGCGATGGAACGCGGCGTCGGCAAGCCACAGGCCAATTTTATCTTCGACCTGCTTGCCAAGTTCGCCGACTACGGCTTCAACAAATCGCACGCCGCCGCCTACGCCATCGTCTCCTACCAGACGGCGTATCTGAAGGCACATTACCCGACCGAATTCCTCGCTGCGTCGATGACGTACGACATGAACAACACCGAGAAACTGTCTGATTTCAGACAGGATGCGATGCGGCTCGGCATCGAAGTCGTGCCGCCGTCGGTGATGACGAGCCACCGTCCGTTTGAGGTCGGCGAGAAGAAGATCTTCTACGCCCTCGCCGCCATCAAGGGCGTCGGCGAGGGCGCGGTCGACCACATCGTGGCGCTGCGCAAGGAAAAGTCGTTCGAGAGCCTCGAGGATTTCTGCTCGCGCATCGACCCCAAGATCGTCGGCAAACGCGTCTTCGAAAGCCTGATCGCCGCCGGCGCGTTCGATTGCTTCGGTCATGACCGCGCGGCGCTGGCCTCCGGGCTCGATCGGATGATGGGGCTCGCCGCCCGCGCCAGCGACAATGCCGCGTCGGGCCAGACCGACATTTTCGGTCAGGCGCTGGGCGCCGAGCCTGAAAAGCTCCATTTGCCGCTGGCCGAGCCATGGCTGCCAGCCGATCGCCTGCACCGCGAGTTCAACGCCGTCGGCTTCTACCTCTCGGCCCATCCGCTCGACGAATACAAGAAGACGCTCGAAAAGCTGCGCGTGCAGGGCTGGGCGGAGTTCCAGGCAGCCGTCAAGCGTGGCGCATCGGCCGGACGGCTCGCCGGCACGATCACCTCGCGGCAGGAGCGTCGCACCAAGACCGGCAACAAGATGGGCATCATCATGCTGTCCGACGCGACCGGTCAATACGAGGCCGTGCTCTTCTCCGAGATGCTGGCGCAATACCGTGACCTCCTCGAACCGGGCAAGTCGGTCGTCGTGACCGTCGCGGCCGAAAACCGTCCCGAAGGCGTCAATTTGCGCGTCCAGACGATGGCGTCGCTGGAAGAGGAGGCCAGCCGCATCCAGAAGGCGCTACGCATCTTCCTGCGCGATCCGTCGCCGCTGTCGACCCTGACCGGCCAGTTGTCGCAGCGCGGCGAAGGGCAGGTCAGCTTCGTCGTCATCCGCGAAGGCGGGCAGGGCGAAATCGAGGTCGAGCTTCCCGGCCGCTACCGCCTGTCGCCGCAGATCGCATCCGCGATGAAGGCCGTGCCCGGCGTGGTCGACGTCGAACTCGTCTGACATCCATCACGGACCATGTCCCTGCGTCATGGGAATTGTGGCCTTCCAGGATCGAAAGGCCGGATTTCGCGCGTTCTGTCTCCAACGAAGCTCAAATTCGAAAGGATAGACATGCGCGCCTTGTCCGCACTCATCGTCGCGGCGGCCATGACGGCTGCAGTACCGGCCCACGCCTCGGAGGCCGAATTCCTCGAAACGCTCGAGGGCAACTGGGCCGGCAGCGGCTCCATTCGCCTGAAGCCGGATCAGGAGCCAGTCAACGTCAATTGCGACCTGTCCTCCGACGCGTCGGCAGAGCGCCTGTCGATGGACGGAAACTGCAACGCGATGATCGTCATGTCGCGCGCGATCGGCGCCGACCTTTCGGTCGACGGCGAGACCTATTCGGGCACCTATACGGGCTCACCGCGCGGTCCTGCCAGCCTTTCGGGCAACCGCAGCGGCGACACGGTGAATCTCGCCGTCGCATGGCCGGAAACCGGCCGCGAGGCGAGCATGCAGCTTTCCTCGTCCGGTAATGCCCTGCAGATCGTCACGACCGAAGCGCATCCCGAGACGGGCGAGCCCGTCATCACCGCGCAGCTTTCCTTCGAGCGGCAGTAGTCAGGTCGCTTTCGGCGGCCGCCCGTTGCGCGGCCGCCCGAACGTATAGCCCGTCTCCACGATCGTGTTGCCGAACTTTTCCCGCAGCCGGTCCATCGCACCTTCCGCCTTCGCGGCTTTCGCTCCGCGCAGATCGACGAGGTCGGGTGGATCGGCTCGCGCGGCGTCCGCCAACTCGCTGACGCCGATGCCGAGCAGCCGGAACCGGGTCCCGTCGAGTTCGTGCTTCAGCATCTCCAGGCCGGTCTGGAAAATCCGCTCGGCAAGCTGTGTCGGATCCGCCAGCGCGCGGTTGCGTGTGCGGATTTTGAAGTCGGCCGTCTTCAGCTTCAGGACGACGGTCCGGCCCGCGATCTGATGGCTCTTCAGCCGCCGCGACACCTTTTCGCTCAGCGCGCGCAGCACCGGAACAAGGTCTTCGCTGCGCGACAGGTCGACATCGAATGTCGTCTCGGCCGAAACGCTCTTCGCCTCCCGGTCGGCCGAAACGCGCCGGACGTCCTCGCCGCGCGAGAGGTGGAAAAGCCGGTCGCCCATCGTCCCGTAGCGCTTCAGGAGATCGCCGCGCTCCATCTTCTGCAACTGCCCGATGGTTCGCACGCCGTCGCGCTCCAGCACAGCCTCGAACGCCTTGCCGACGCCCCAGATCATCGAGACCGGCTGGCCTGCGAGGAAATTCAGCGCCTCCGTCTCGCCGATGACGGCGAAGCCGCGCGGTTTTCTCAGGTCGGATGCGACCTTTGCCAGGAATTTGCAGTAAGAAAGGCCGACCGAAACCGAAATCCCGATCTCGCGCTCGACCGACAGGGCGAATTGCCCGAGCACCAGCGCCGGCGGGCGTCCGTGCAGGGTTTCGGTGCCGCCAAGGTCGAGAAAAGCCTCGTCGATGGAGAGCGGTTCGACCAAGGGCGTCAGCGCTTCCATCATCTGGCGCACCTCGCGCCCGACGCGAACGTACTTTTCCATGTCCGGCTTGATCACCACCGCCTCCGGACAGGCCTGCAGCGCCTTGAACATCGGCATCGCCGAGCGCACACCCTTGATGCGGGCAATGTAGCAGGCAGTAGAAACGACGCCGCGCGTTCCGCCGCCGATGATCACCGGCTTGTCGCGAAGCGCAGGATTGTCCCGCTTTTCCACCGCAGCATAAAAGGCGTCGCAGTCGATATGGGCGAGATGCAGCGCGTAGAGCTCGTCGTGGCGCACGATGCGCGGGCTGCCGCAGGCGTCGCAGCGCGGCGCCTTCCCGCGCTGGAGCGTCAGGCAATCGCGGCAGAATCCATGAGACGGATGATTGACAGTCGGGCGCATCGATGTGAACATAAAGTGAACAAATATCGTAGGACGATGCGCAGAGCGCCGCAAGCGAATTGCGTGTCCTTGCACCGGCAGAAAGGCACTGGAATGGACGCCGACATCCTTCCCTTGACGCCGGAGCGCTGGCCGGCCTTCGAAGACCTCTTCGGCAGGCAGGGCGCGTGCTATGGCTGCTGGTGCGTCCATTTCCGCCTGCCGTCCGCCGCGCGCCGCGTCAACGACCGGGAGGCGAACAAGGCGTTCATGAAACGGCGCATCGAGGATGGTCCGCCGCCGGGCCTCCTGGCATTCGACAATGGCCGCGCGGTCGGCTGGATGCAGATCGGTCCACGTGCCGACGTGCCGGAGTGGAACAACAAGGGCAGGGCATCCGCGCCGCTCGATGTCGATCCTGCGGACGCGGCTGCATGGGCGATCTCCTGCTTCTTCCTGCGCTCGTCGGCCCGCGGCAAGGGCTTGACGCATCGGCTGGTCGAAGCCGGACTGGATTTTGCCCGCCAGAATGGCGCCCGTCTCGTCGAGGCCTGCCCGATACGGCAGTCGAAGGATTCGCGCTCGATCGGGCTTTTTGTCGGCTCCGCCCGCGTCTTCGAACAGGCGGGTTTCGAAAGGGTCGCCGAGCGCAAGGTCGGGCGGCCGCTGATGCGCTATGCGCTTGCTGTCGCGTCGTGACCATCGATCCCGAGCGCACGCTCGATCATCGGCAGCGCCTCGGCCCAGTCATGGACGATCGTCGCGAAATCGGGAGGCGGCGGCATCAGTTCGCGCAGGCTGTTGTCGGCCATCAGATGGAACAGCGCGGCATCCGGCACGCTCTCATGCGCCGAGATCAAATTGCGCGGCTGGTCGTCGACGAAGGCGACCGGACGCGGCGTCTCGCCCCGCAGCCGCGCGACGGCCGGACCCTTCGCCATCTCCGTTGTCAGCAGCGGGTAGGGCAGGCCGAGCGCGTCGAGGTGGCGGCGGCGTGCATCGCGGAAGCGGTGTGGCATCGCGGTCAAAAGCACGATCTCCGCGCGTCGTGCGATCTGCGCCATGGCATCGGCAGCGCCGTCGGTCACGGTCTGCCAGTCGGCCTGGCCGTGGAAGAAATCGTCGACCAGCGTGCGCACATGCTCGATCTCGGCGACGTTGCCGTTCTCGACATGAAAGATGTTGCCATGCAGCGCGAAGCTGTCGAGCCTGAGGTCAAAACCCTTCGACTTGAGATAGCGCGGGAACGGCTTGATGAAGTCGAGGATGACGTCGTCGACGTCGAGGATCAGCAGCGGCCGGTCGTCGGCCGCCAGTTCCTCGATCTGGCGCAGCGTCTCGGGATCGTCGCTCATGAGGAAATCTCGTATCCGTCTTCGCCGGCCGGCAAGGCGCGCATCGCACGGCCGACATCCTGCGGCGCGATGCCGCTCGCCTCGGAAAATTTCATCAGCGTCGGCTCATGCGCCAGGATGAACTGCAGCACGCCTGCGAGAAAGCCCGGCTCGCCCGCTGCCCGGCGGATGTCGTGCGCGGCGATGCCGGTGAGGTCGAGAAAGCGGGGCAACAGCTCCGGATCGCCGGCGATGAAGCCCAGCGCCTGGATGGCGATGTCATCGGCCGCTTCCCGCGCCAGCTTCTTGTCGCTGCGCCCCGAATCCGACATGGTCCTGATCATGCGGCTGGGTTAGCCTGCACCATCCTTGCGATCAAGCATCGCGCGATGACTTGTTTCAAGAGTTTGCGTTTCGTCAATCAAATCACGCTAACATTTCGGCGGGGTCGAAACCGTTCGACGCCTGGACTGTCGAGGACTTATGACCAAGAAGGTGATGATCGTCGAGGACAATGAGCTCAACATGAAGCTCTTTCGCGACCTCATCGAAGCGTCGGGCTACGAGACCGTGCGTACGCGCAACGGGCTCGAGGCGCTCGACCTTGCGCGCGAGCATCGTCCGGACCTGATCCTGATGGACATCCAGCTTCCCGAGGTTTCGGGGCTGGAGGTCACCAAATGGCTGAAGGACGACGACGATCTTCGCTCGATCCCGGTCATCGCGGTGACGGCCTTCGCCATGAAGGGCGACGAGGAGCGTATCCGGCAGGGCGGCTGCGAGGCCTATATCTCGAAGCCAATCTCGGTCGCGCGCTTCATCGAGACGATCAAGTCCTATCTGGGCGATGCGTGAGAAGCCGGCCGGGCGGCCGGACAAGGGGTTGAAATGACGGCGCGGATACTTGTTGTCGACGACATTCCGGCGAATGTGAAGCTTCTCGAAGCGCGGCTTCTGGCCGAGTATTTCGAGGTGCTCACCGCCAGCAACGGCCGCGACGCGCTCGAAATCTGCGAGGCGGGCCGCGCCGACGTCGTGCTGCTCGACGTCATGATGCCCGACATGGACGGGTTCGAGGTCTGCCGCCGCCTGAAGACCGATTCGGCCACCGCCCACATTCCCGTCGTCATGGTCACCGCGCTCGACCAGGCTGCGGACCGCGTGCGCGGGCTCGAAGTCGGCGCCGACGATTTCCTGACCAAGCCCGCCAACGACCTCCAGCTCATGACGCGCGTCAAGAGCCTCGTGCGCCTCAAGATGCTCACCGACGAATTGCGCATGCGCGCCTCGACGACGCGCAATATCGGCATCGAGGAGCTTTTGAAGAAACGCGACATCTCCGCCGATGCGCCGATCCGCGCGCTGCTCGTCGATGATCGCGCGTCCTCCGTCGAGCAGATCGAGAAGTATCTGCGCGGCGTCTGCACGCTCGATGTCGTGTCCGATCCGCAAGTGGCGGTCATCGAGGCGGCCGAGAAGCCCTATGAGTGCGTTTTGATCTCCACCGCGCTTGCCGATTACGATCCGCTGCGGCTTTGCTCGCAGCTTCGCACGCTCGACCGCACGCGCTTCCTGCCGATCATCCTGATCGCCGGGCAGGACGAGAACCAGCGCCTCGTGCGCGCGCTCGAACTCGGCATCAACGATTACGTCACGCGGCCCGTCGACCGGCAGGAGCTGATCGCGCGGCTGCGTACGCAGGTCAAGCGCAAGCGCTACAACGACCAACTCCGCTCCTCGGTGACGCAAACAATCGAGATGGCGGTGACCGACGGGCTGACCGGCCTTCACAACCGCCGCTATCTCGACAGCCACCTTGCAAGCCTTGCCGCCAAGGCGCGCAGCCGCGGCAAGCCGCTCTCGGTGCTGATCACCGACATCGACCGTTTCAAGTCGATCAACGACACGCATGGCCACGATGCCGGTGACGACATTCTGCGCGAGTTCGCCATGCGGCTACGCCAAAGCGTTCGCGGCTTCGATCTTGCCTGCCGCTATGGGGGCGAGGAATTCGTCATCGTCATGCCGGATACCGATCCGGCGCTAGCCGAAAAGGTCGCCGAGCGCATCCGCGACCAGATCGCGCGCAATCCGTTCACCATCGAAGAGGGCGGCAAGACGCTCGAGGTCACGATCTCTGTCGGCGTCGCCTCGCTGAAGGGCGAGCCCGACACCGCCGGCGACATGATGAAGCGCGCGGATATCGCGCTCTATCAGGCCAAGAATGCCGGCCGTAACCGCGTCGTGGCCAGCGCTGCCTAGTCAAGGCTGCAACTAGACCGTCAAGGGGCTTCCCCGCGCGCGTTTACCTTAATGCGTGACAGTTGCCCTCAAAGTTAAGAAATTATTGATTTTCCACCGGTCTTGCGCGACTGTGAAGCCATCAGGGCAGCAAACGAGGGCACCTGCCCGGCGAGCTACCCCATGATGCTCAGGTCCGCCGCATCTCCTGGGTCCGTGGGGTCGGCCGGTCGACACTGACACCTTAGTGGCCTCCTCGTACCACTGTCAGCCGTCGGCCGGCCCCTTTCTTTTTTACCGCCAGAAACGCAAAACGCCGCCCGAAGGCGGCGCTTGAAACCGATCAGAAGCGCGGAGCTTACTTGATCTTGGTTTCCTTGAATTCGACGTGCTTGCGCGCGATCGGATCGTACTTCCGCTTCGTCATCTTGTCCGTCATCGTGCGGCTATTCTTCGTCGTGACGTAGAAGCTGCCGGTGTCGGCGGTCGACAGAAGCTTGATCTTGATGGTTGTCGCCTTGGCCATTTTGGTCGTCCGTTTCTGAAAGAGATGTCACCGCATACGAACGGGAGCCGGGCCCGGGCGGCGGAAAACTTGGCGCGAGACATACTTGATCGACGCCGATTGTCAACCCCGGCCGGAGCCTGAACCGAGCCGCACCGCGCCCAATCCCAGATAGCCCGCGAAGAAGATCATGATCGCATAGGCGAAACCGTTCGGCCCGAAGAGGTCCATGCCGATGCCGATCGCCTGCGGGCCGAGGAGCATGCCTATGCCGTAGCAAAGCACGAAAGCGGCGTTGGCCGAGGCGAGGTCGCGGCCCGACAGCCGCGAGCCGAGATGCGCCAGCCCGACCGTATAGAGCCCCGCGACCACGCCGCCCCAGGCGAAGAGCACGCCGGCCGTCAGATACCAGTCATGCGCGACGAAGGGCAGGGCCACCATGCCGGCAAGGCCGATGGCCGCGCAGATCATCAGGAGGTGGCGCCGGTCGCCGATCCGGTCGCTGATCAGGCCGAGCGGGATCTGCATCAGCACATTGCCGAGCCCGACGGCCGTGAGGAGCAGCGCGGCATCCGCTTCCGAATAGCCGATCCGCGTGCCGTAGACCGGGAAGAGCGCGAAGCCGCCCGTTTCGACCGCGCCGAAGACGAGCACGGCCGCAGTCGCCATCGGCACCAGCCAGATATAGCCGACGAAGCGCGTGCCGGTCGGCGCGGCGTCGATGCGCGGGCTTTCCTTCAAGGCCGCCAGCACGGGCAGGGCGGCGATCATGATGATGGCGAAGGTGATGCCGAAGGGCAGGAAGCCCTGGCTGCCGACCTGCGAAAACAGCCAAGGCCCGAAGGCGAAGCCGAGCGAGAGCACGGTCGCGTAAATGCCGAGGATGAAGCCGCGCTTCGCCGCCGGCGCCGAGGTCGCGATCCAGAATTCCGACAGGATGAAGACGATGGTGATCGAGAAATGCAGCGCCGCGCGCAGCGGAAACCACATCCAGAAATCCGGCGCGGCATAAAAGCCGACGAAGGAAAAGGCGCCGACCACGATCATGGCAAGCATCGTCCACACGACGCCGAAGCGCGCCGCGAGCGGCGTCGCGCAGGGTGCGGCCACAATCGAGGCGAGGCCGGCCATCGCCGTGTTGAGCCCGATCATCGTCGCCGAATGGCCGCGGCCCTCAAGGATGACGCTCAGGAGCGGCATGCCGATGCCGATGGCGATCCCGACGACGCTGATCGAGGCGATCGCCGCCGACACGGACAGCCACTTGATGGTCTCGTCACCGGGAGCCGATGTGCCGGAATGCATGCGGTTGCTAGATGATGTTGCGTTCGAAGCGGTCCCGGCGAAGCCGGTAGAACGGAACCTCGCCGCCGGGCTTCAATTCGGGATCGATCTTCAACCGCGTTTCGAGGTCGCCGAGCACCGTCCGGGTGATGCTCGGGATGTCGGCTTCCTTCGCTTCCGCGATCGGCAGCCAGACGAGTTCTTCGAGCTCGTGGGTCGGCCCGCCATCTTCCAGTTCGAGCGCCACTTCATCCTTCCAGACCGAGAGAAAGCGCGTATCGAAGCGCCGCACCCGGCCGGGCGGCGTGATCGCGCGGGCGACGAATCGCAGGCCCGCCAGCGAGGGCTGGATGCCGTGCTCGACGAAGCCCTGCCAGTCGGTCTTGTTGGTCGTGAAGGGTCCGCGGCGCCCGATCAGCAGCCCGGCTTCCTCGTAGGTTTCGCGGATGGCGGAAAGCGCGATGGCGCGGGCGCGGGCGGCTGTCGCTCGGCTTCCCGTTCCGATCAGCTTGATTTCCTCGGCCGGGTCGAGCGGCGTCGCGACGTCGATGCGGCTGTCGTTCGGGTCGGTGCGCCCGCCCGGAAAGACGAACTTGCCCGGCATGAAGGCATGCTTCATGTGCCGGCGACCCATCAGAACGCAGATGTCGCTGCCCTTTCGGTCGAGCAGGATCAACGTCGCCGCATCGCGCGGCCGCTTCGGGCCGGCGCCCAGCGCGAAATCCTTGCTTTCGGCCTTGTCGATCTGGGCGCGCGTAAAACCTTCCAAGTTGTCACTCCCTCAGCGACGGTTCGATCAGAGTTCCGGGTGGTGGTCGAGCCGGTCTTCCTCACCGCCGAAACCGTGCATGTGCAGCGCCCATTGCAACCCCACCACGGCGCCCTTCACCGGCTGGAGAAGCACGATTGAGCCGATGATCGTTAGAGGCACCCAGATCGCAAGATGCTGCCAGAGGCCGAGACCGCTGGTCATCTCGACGCCCATGAAACCGCCGACGACGATGTGGCCGACGATGAAGATCACCAGATAGGCCGGCAGGTCGTCCGCGCGATGGTGGTGAAATTCCTCACCGCATTTCGCGCATTGCGGCGTCACCTTCAGGAAGCGATCGAACAACCTTCCCTCACCGCAATTGGGGCAGCGGCATTTAAAGCCGCGCCACACCGAGCGGATGAGAGACCTGTCTTCCCGTGCGGCCTCACCGCCATAGTGGATTTCGCTCATCGCCTTCTCCTCGTCGATCCACGCCCGCCCGGCCGGCGCGACTGGTCTGCGCGCCTGCGGCCCTTGGCCTTGTGAAGCGAGGCGCGTGAACCCGAAACGGGCTCCGGATCGCTCATCATCTCGAACCGCAAACTTCCGGCCATCGGCGCGATCTCGACCAGCTTCACCTCGACCGTATCGGCGAGCCGAAAACCCTTCCGGCTCCGTTCGCCGACCATCGCATGGGCCGCTTCGTCGTAGATATAGTAGTCGTCGCCCAGCGTTGACACCGGCACGAAGCCATCTGCGCCAAATTGCGGCAGTTGGACGAAAAGTCCCGCCTTGGTGACGCCCGAGATGCGGCCGGTGAAGGTCTCGTCGATCCGCGTCGCCAGATGTGCGGCGATGAGCCGATCGACCGTGTCGCGCTCGGCCGCCATGGCGCGGCGCTCCGTCGCGGAGATCAGGGCCGAGGTTTCTTCCAGCCGGCCTTCCTCGCCCTTGGTCAATCCGTCCTTGCCGAGGCCGAGCGCGGCAATCAAGGCGCGGTGGACGATCAGATCGGCGTAGCGGCGAATCGGCGAGGTGAAATGCGCGTAGCGCTTCAGGTTCAGGCCGAAATGCCCGGCATTGTCCTTGGAATAGATCGCCTGGCTCTGGCTGCGCAGCACGACCTGGTTGACCAGTTCGTCATGCTCGCTGCCCTCGACGGCCTTCAGGATGCCGTTGAACTGCGAGGGGCGCAGATTGGCGCCGCGCGCCAGCGACAGGCCTACCGTCGTCAGGAACTCGCGCAGCGATTCCTGCTTCGCCATCGAGGGCTCGTCATGGATGCGGTAGATCAGCGGCTGGCGCTTGGCCTCCAGCGTCTCGGCGGCGGCGACGTTCGCCTGGATCATGAATTCTTCGATCAGCTTGTGCGCATCCAGCCGATCCGGCACGACCACGCGGTCGACCGTGCCATCCTCCTTCAGGAGGATCTTGCGCTCCGGCAGGTCGAGATCGAGCGGCTGACGGCTGTCGCGCCCGCGCTTCAAAACGCGATAGCCGTCCCAGAGCGGCTTCAGCACATGGTCGAGAAACGGTGCCGCCTTCTCGTCGGCCGCACCATCGATCGCCGCCTGCGCCTGATTGTAGGACAGCTTGACGTGGCTTCGCATCATCACGCGATGAAACGAATGCCGTATCTTGCGCCCTTCGGCACTGAAGACCATCCGCACCGCAAGGGCAGGGCGGTCTTCGTTCTCGCGCAACGAGCAGAGGTCGTTCGAGATGCGCTCCGGCAGCATCGGCACGACGCGGTCGGGGAAATAGCAGGAATTTCCGCGCTTCAACGCTTCCTGGTCGAGCTCGGTGCCCGGACGCACATAGGCCGCGACGTCGGCGATGGCGACGGTCGCGACGATGCCGCCGGGATTCGCCTCGTCCTCGTCCGGCGCGGCATGGACCGCATCGTCATGGTCCTTGGCGTCCGCAGGGTCGATGGTGATCAGCGGCAGATCGCGCCAGTCCTCCCGGTTGTCGAGCGCTGCAGGCCGGCAGGCTTCGGCCTCGGCAATGACTGCGTTCGGAAAGACATGCGGGATGTCATGGCTGTGGATGGCGATCATCGAGACCGCCTTCTCGGTCGTCAGCGAGCCGACGACCTCGACCACCTTGCCCTTGGGCAAGCCGTAGCGGGCATGGCGCAGCGGCGCGACCTCGATCAGGTCGCCGGGCTTCGCGCCGTTCAGATCGTCCTCGTCGATGATGAGTTCGGGCTGGCGGCGCTCGACCGGTTCCATGCGAAACCCGCCATCGGCCAGGTGCCGCAGCACGCCCAGCACCGCGTCGCGCTGCTTGTCGAAAATCTTGACGACGCGGGCCGTGTAGGTCGGGCCGCCTTTTTCCTCGTTCGGAAAGGTCTTGGCGAGAACGCGGTCGCCGATCCCCGGAGCGGGCCCTCGCCCTTGCCGCTGCGTGCGGATCGCGACCAGCGGCGCGGCACCGAGATCGGCAGGCCATTCGGCCGGTCGCGCGATCAGCAGCCCGTCCGGATCGCGGCTGACGACGTCCAGCACCACCATGTGCGGCAGGTCGCCGGGCCGCTTCAGCTTCTTGTCGCGCTTTTGCAGCAGGCCCTCGTCCTGCATGTCGCGCAGCATGTCCTTTAGCCAGATGCGATCGTCGCCCTTGAGACGGAACGCCTTGGCGAGTTCGCGCTTGCCGGACAGGTCCGGATTCTCGGCGATATAGGCGAGGATTTCGTCGCGGCTCGGGCGAAAGCTGTCGGACGATGTCGAACCAGCTCGCTTCACTGGGGCGGCAGACTTTCGCCCGGAAATCTTTCGCGCCAAGGGCTACTCCTTCGCCTTTGCAGGCGCCTTCTTTGCGGCCGGCTTCTTTGCTGCAGCCTTCTTCGCCGCGGGCTTCTTCGCAGCCGTCTTGGTCTCGCCATCCGCCTTGGCAGCCTTCGCCTTGGCTTTCGGCGCCGCCTTCTTCTTCGGCACCTTCGTGCCGCTCTTGGCCGCCCGCTCGGCGATCAGCACCAGCGCTTCCTCGACGGTCACGCTTTCGGGCGCCTTGCCCTTGGGCAGCGTCGCGTTGACCTTGCCCCAGTTCACATAGGGGCCATAGCGCCCGTCACGCACGGTGATCTTGCCGCCGCCGTCCGGATGGTCGCCCAGTTCCTTCAGCGCCGTCGCCGCGCCGCGGTCGCGTCCGTTCGCGAATTTCGACTTCTTCTCGGCGATGACCGTGACGGCGCGATTGATGCCGATCGAGAACACGTCCTCGATCGTCTCCAGATTGGCATAGCTTCCGTCATGCAGCACGAACGGCCCGTAGCGGCCGAGCCCGGCCGAGATCATCTTGCCGCTTTCGGGATGCTTGCCGACATCTCGCGGCAGCGACAGGAGCGCCAGCGCTTTTTCATGGTCGATCGAATCCGGCGTCCAGCCCTTCGGCAGGCTAGAACGCTTGGCTTCCTTGCCTTCCCCGCGCTGGACATAGGGGCCGAAGCGGCCGCTCTTCAGCGTGATTTCCTCGCCCGTATAGGGGTCCTTGCCAAGTTCCTTGTCGCCCTCGACCGCCGTGCCGTCGCCGTTGGCACCCGGTCCGTCGAGCTGGCGGGTAAAGCCACATTCGGGATAGTTCGAGCAGCCGACGAAAGCGCCGAACTTGCCAAGCTTCAGCGACAATTGCCCCGATCCGCATTTCGGGCAGACGCGCGGGTCGCTGCCGTCTTCGCGTGGCGGGAAGGCGAGCGGCGCCAGTTCGACGTTGAGCGCATCGAGAACGTCGGTAACGCGCAGTTCCTTGATGCTGTCGACATGGCCGGAAAATTCCTTCCAGAAATCGCGCAGCACGTCCTTCCAGGCCAGCTTGCCGTCCGAGATCTGGTCGAGCTTTTCTTCCAGCGCAGCGGTGAAGTCGTACTCCACATAGCGGTCGAAGAAGCTTTCGAGGAACGAGGTGACCAGCCGGCCCTTGGCCTGCGGCACCAGCTTGCGCTTCTCGTTGGTGACGTAGTCGCGGTCTTCCAGCGTCTTCAGCGTCGCCGCGTAGGTCGAGGGACGGCCGATGCCGAGCTCTTCCATCCGCTTGATGAGCGAGGCTTCCGAATATCGCGGCGGCGGTTCGGTCGAGTGCTGGGTCGCGTTGATCTGGTGGCGCGCGATGGGCTCGCCCTGCCGGATCTCGGGCAGGCGCTTGTCCTCGTCGTCCGCGTCCGGCGCGTCCTCGTCCTTCTGCTCGGTATAGGCGGCGATGAAGCCGTCGAAGCGGACCACCGAGCCGACCGCGCGCAGATTGGCGGTCTTGGGCCCGTTGGCGGCTTCGATCTCCACCGTCGTGCGCTCGATCTCGGCCGGCACCATCTGGCTGGCGATCGCGCGCTTCCAGATCATCTCGTAGAGCCGCGCCTGGTCGGCATCGAGATATTTGCGCACCTGGTCGGGCGTGCGCCAGAATTCGGTCGGCCGGACCGCCTCGTGCGCTTCCTGCGCATTCTTGGCCTTGGTCGAATAGTAGCGCGGCTTTTCCGGCAGGTAGCGCTCGCCGAAGCCCTTGCCGATCTGCTCGCGTGCCGCGGCGATCGCCTCGGGCGCCATCTGCACGCCGTCAGTACGCATATATGTGATGAGGCCAGTCGTCTCGCCGCCGATCTCGACGCCCTCATAGAGCCGCTGCGCGACCTGCATGGTGCGCGAGGCCGAGAAGCCGAGCCGCGAGGACGCCGCCTGCTGCAGCGTCGAGGTGGTGAAGGGCGGGGCCGGGTTGCGCTTCGTCGGCTTCGGCTCGACCGAGGCCGCCGTGAAGGTTGCGCCATCGAGCATCGCCTTGATCTCGTCGGCCTGCGCCTTGTTGGCGATGTCGAGCTTGGCGAGCTTCTTGCCGGCATAGGCGGTCAGCCGTGCCTCGAGGCGATCCTTGCGCACCGTGTCGAGAAGGGCGGCGACCTGCCAGTATTCCTCGCGTACGAAGCGTTCGATTTCGGATTCGCGGTCGCAGATCAGCCGCAGCGCCACCGACTGGACACGGCCCGCCGAGCGGGCGCCCGGCAATTTGCGCCACAGCACCGGCGAGAGCGTGAAGCCGACGAGGTAATCGAGCGCCCGGCGTGCCAGATAGGCGTCGACCAGCGGACCGTCGATCTCGCGCGGGTTGGCCATCGCCTCGGTGACCGAGGCCTTGGTGATCGCATTGAAGACGACGCGCTTGACCGGCTTGCCCTTGATGACCTTCTTCTGGTTCAGCACTTCCAGAACATGCCAGGAAATCGCCTCGCCCTCGCGATCCGGATCGGTCGCCAGGATCAGGCTGTCGGCATCCTTCATGGCCTTGGCGATGTCACCCAGCCGCTTGGACGAGGGCGAATCCACTTCCCACGACATGGCGAAATCTTCGTCGGGACGCACCGAGCCGTCCTTGGCCGGCAGGTCGCGGACATGGCCAAACGAGGCCAGCACCGTATAGCGCGACCCCAGATATTTGTTGATTGTCTTGGCCTTGGCAGGCGATTCGACGACGACGACGTCCATATTTTCCGCACGATCCCCGGGCCTCCACGATGCGTGCGGCCCTTATTTGTCATTTCGTTCTCGGAGCGTGACATGGCGGCGCAGCGTCGTCCGGTCAAGGGAAAACGCTTTTGCCGACCGTCGCATCCGATGCAATGCACGTTAAGGTTGTAATGAATTTTGATTGCAATTGATGGTGATAGCGTACATTCTAATATGACCACCGGTTGCCGTGCAGGCAAGTTTGCAGCCGGCGGAAATGACCCATTGTGCGGTCAAGGTCGGAGCCGAAGGGAGCCCTGATGCGGGAGGCACTCACTGCGAAGACGGACAGGCTGGAATACGTCCATTCCATGCTGGTCCAGTTGCGCCGGATGGCCGCGGATGAGGACCACGAGATGCTCGCCTATCTGATCGAGATGGCCTCGACCGAAGCCAACGACATATTGCGCGGTGCCCGTCCCTCACGCATCCGGCGAAGCCAGCGAGACAGCGCCGCCTGAATGGCGCTCGAGCCGGCCGGCGAGGTCGAGTTCGAGAAGCAGCGTCCGAACCGTTCGCGCCGGCAGATCGGTGTGGCGGACGATGTCGTCGACGGCGGTTGGGCTCGGGCTCAGCGCCTCGATGAGCCGCGTGCGGTCGTCCCGCTCCGGCTCTGGCTGCTCGTCGAACGCTGGGTCGAGCGGCGCGGCATCCGGCTCTCTGAGCGCCGGGGCCGGCGCGCGACCGATCATCGGGCGCAGATGCTCCAGCACGTCGTCGCTGCCCAGCGTCAAAATCGCGCCGTCCTTCAGCAGCCCGTTCGATCCCGCCGCGCGCGGATCGAGCGGCGAGCCGGGAACGGCAAAGACGATCCGGCCGAGTTCGCCGGCCAGTCGCGCGGTGATCAGCGAACCGGAACGCTGCGCTGCCTCGACGACGACAAGCCCAAGCCCGAGCCCGGCGATCAGCCGGTTGCGGCGCGGAAAGTCGCGGGCGCGCGGCTCCCAGCCGAAGGGCATTTCGGTGATCACCGCGCCCGAGCGGGCGATGCGGCCGACGAGTTCGAGGTTTTCCGGCGGGTAGGGCTTGTCGAGCCCGCCGGCGAGCACCGCCACGGTGCCGGTCTCGAGGCTCGCCCAATGCGCCGCGGCGTCGATGCCGCGCGCAAGGCCAGAGACGATCGTGAAGCCGGCCGCGCCGAGTTCGCCAGCCAGTTGGCGCGCCATCCTGGCTCCCGAGGCTGATGCATTGCGCGCACCGACGATCGAGACCGCCGGTGCGGCGAACACGTCGCAGCGCCCCATCACCGTGACCAGCGGCGGTGGCACGTCCATGTGGCGCAGCATCGGCGGATAGTCCGCCTCTCCGATCGCTGCGATCCGCCCGCCGAAACGCGCGACCTGTTCCATTTCGGCCTGCGCCTGCGCCGCCGTCGCAATGCGGATCTTGCGTCCGCCGCCGCGCGCGGCAAGGTCGGGCAGCGCATCGAGGGCTGCACTTGCCGAGCCGAAGCGATTGATCAGGTCGCGAAAGGTTGCCGGGCCCACATTGTCGGAGCGCAGGAGCCGCAGCCAGTTCAGCCTTTGCGCATCGTTGAGTTTCAGCGGTGCGGAGGCTGGTGCGTTCATCCCTTGGCGCCGATCCGGCTCTCGGTGCCGGCCATCAGGCGCCTGATGTTCTCGCGATGTTTCCAGAACACGATGAGGCTCATCAGCGAAAAGGCGATCGAGGCGTCGCCGAAGCCGAGCAGCAGGAGCGTAATCGGCACCGCCACGCAGGCGATCAGAGCGGCGAGCGAGGAATAGCGCGTCAGGAAGGCGGTTGCGATCCAGATGATGGCGAAGACGAGGGACGCGATGCCGGAGATCGCCAGCAGGATGCCCAGATAGGTCGCCACGCCCTTGCCGCCCTTGAAGCCGAGCCAGACCGGAAACAGATGCCCGATGAAGGCGCCGAATCCGGCAAGGATGCCGAGCCCGATGCCATATTGCTCAGCGAGAACGACGGCCAAGGTGCCCTTCAGCGCGTCCAGCAGCAGCGTCGCCGCGGCGAGCTTCTTGTTGCCGGTGCGCAGGACGTTGGTCGCGCCGATATTGCCCGATCCGATCGCGCGCACGTCGCCGAGGCCGGCCATCCGTGTCAGCAGCAGCCCGAATGGGATCGAGCCGAGGAGATAGCCGAAGGCGAGTGCTGCCAGCAGAATCATTGTCCGCCCTTCGTCGATGCGATGTCGGTGGTCATTGTTGCGCGAAGACCGTGCGGCCTGCAACCAGCGTGCGCATCACGCGGCCCTGCAATCGTGCGCCTTCGAAGGACGTGTTCTTCGACAACGAGACGATGTCGGCCTCGCTGACAACCCAGGGCGCGTCGAGATCGACAATTGCGATGTCCGCAGCGGCTCCGGCCTTTAGCGTGCCGGCGTCGAGGTCGAAGCGCTTTGCCGGACTCGTGGAGAGCGCCTCGACGAGCCGCATCAGTCCGACATCCCCATTATGATGAAGGCGAAGCGCGACGGCCAGAAGCGTCTCCAGACCGATCGCCCCGCTTGCAGCCTCGGCGAACGGCAGGCGCTTGGTGTCGACGTCCTGCGGGTCGTGTCCGGAGGTGACGATATCGATCGTTCCGTCGCGCAATGCCTCGATCATCGTCAGGCGGTCGTCTTCCGCCCGCAAGGGCGGCGCCAGCCTGAAGAAGGTGCGATATTCGCCTATGTCGTTCTCGTTCAGCGCCAGATTGTTGATCGAGACGCCGGCAGTCACGTTCGCCCCGTCCGCCTTGGCGCGGCGAATGGCATCGGCCGACATGGCGGCGGATATCTTGGCGGCGTGGTAGGCGCCTCTCGTCAGTCTAGCCAGAAGCAGGTCGCGTTCGAGCGGGATCAGCTCGGCCTCGCGCGGAATGCCGGGCAGGCCGAGCCAACTTGCGAACAGGCCCTCGTTCATCACGCCCTGCGAGGCGAGGTCGCGGTCCTGCGTCCGGTGTGCGATGACAGCGCCGAAATCGCGCGCGTAGGTCAGCGCGCGGCGCATCACGAGCGAGCTTGAGATCGTCCTGCGGCCCTCGGTGAAGAACGCCGCGCCGGCCTGCGACAGGAGGCCGATCTCGGTCATCTCCTCGCCGAGAAGGCCCTTGGTGATCGCGCCGGTCGGGATGACGTTGACGATGGCTGTGTCGCGTGCCGTTCGCCGTACGAATTCGACGAGGGCGACGTCGTCGATCACCGGGTCGGTGTCGGGCATCATGGTCAGCGTCGTGACGCCGCCGGCCGCTGCCGCAGCGCTCGCCGAGGCGATCGTCTCGCGATGTTCCGCGCCGGGCTCGCCGATATGGACGGAGGTGTCGACCAGTCCGGGCATGATTGTCAGCCCGGCGCAGTCGATGATTTTTGCGCCGTCGGTAGTGCCCTGGTTCAGCGCCGATGCGCCCGCTTCCGCGATACGTCCGTCGACGACGACGACCGTGCCGACTTCGTCCAGTCCGCGCGACGGATCGACGATGCGGCCGCCCTTCAGAACCACCGGCTTCATGAGGGGGCTCCTTCGAGAAGCGCTTCCATGACAGCCATGCGAACCGCGACGCCCATCTCCACCTGCTCCTGGATCACGCTTTGCGGACCGTCGGCGATGGCCGACGCGATCTCGACGCCGCGGTTCATCGGGCCGGGGTGCATGACGAGCGCGTCGGGCTTGGCCTTCGACAGCTTGGCGGCGTCGAGACCGTGAAAGCGGAAATATTCGCGCACCGAAGGCACGAATGCGCCGGCCATGCGCTCGCGCTGGAGCCGCAGCATCATGACGACATCGGCGTCCGCGATCGCATCCTCGAGCCGCGCGAAGGTTTCGACGCCCATCTGGCCAATTCCCGACGGCAGGAGTGTCGAGGGCGCGGCGACCTTCACGCGCGCGCCCAGCGCGTTGAGGAGGACGATGTTGGACCGCGCGACGCGGCTGTGCAGAACGTCGCCGCAGATCGCCACGGTCAATCCGGCGATGCGGCCCTTGGCGCGGCGAATCGTCAGCGCGTCGAGTAGCGCCTGAGTCGGATGTTCGTGCGCGCCATCGCCGGCATTGACGACCGAGCAGCCGACCTTCTGCGCCAGAAGCGCGGCTGCGCCCGCCGAACCGTGGCGGATGATCAGGATGTCCGGCCGCATGGCGTTCAGCGTCATCGCCGTGTCGATCAGCGTCTCGCCCTTCTTCACCGAAGAACTTGCGACCGACATGTTCATCACGTCCGCGCCGAGCCGCTTGCCGGCAAGTTCGAAGGACGCCTGCGTGCGCGTCGAGGCCTCGAAAAAAAGATTGATCTGCGTGCGCCCGCGCAGCGTCGCGCGCTTCTTGTCGGCCCCGCGCGAGATCGCGACGGCGGCCTCCGCACGGTCGAGCAGGTTTTCGATATCAAGCGGCGACAGGCCCTTGATGCCGAGAAGATGGCGGTGCGGGTAGGGCGGAAAGGTCGCTGGCGATGTCATGACGATCACGGCCTATAGGCAAGACCCGCCCTTGGGGCAAGCCGGCGTTGCCCCCGACAAATTTCCTCCCCGGGATTTTCATCGCGGGTCCGCCCATGCTTTGATCGGGCAAATGCTCCGCGAGCGGCGGAATTGAGATGATGCGGAAGGACGAGACGTGAACCACGAGGTGACGAACCAGACCCCGCCGATCGCGGGAACGAATGCGTGGCGTTCCGACCCGCTCCTGATGCAGCTTGGCGAAGGCTTTTCCGAAGTCGCGCGCAAGGACCTCGACCTGCTCGGCAAGTTCGCGCGCAACCCCGAGGCACTGGATCTGGCCCGGCTGGCGAACAGCGAGTCGCCCAAACTGAGGACGCATGACCGGCAGGGACGCCGGCTGGATCAGGTCGAGTTCCATCCGGCCTATCACGCCTTGATGCGCCGTTCGGTGGCGCTCGGCATTCATTCGTCCATCTGGGAGAACAACGAGTCCGAAAAGGGTCATCGCCACCAGATTCGCGCCGCGCGCTTCTACATGACGGCCGGGCTCGAATGCGGTCATCTTTGCCCCGTCACCATGACCAGTGCATCGCTCGCCGCGCTGATGGCGAGCCCGAAGCTTTTCCGTGAATGGGCGCCCCGCGTGACGACCCGCAAATACGACCAGGCGTCGAAGCCGCCGGTCGAAAAGTCCGGCCTGACCATCGGCATGGGGATGACCGAGAAGCAGGGCGGTACGGACGTCCGCGCCAACACGACCAAAGCGGAGCGCGTCGGCAACGGCTTTTATCGCCTCACCGGCCACAAATGGTTCATGTCCGCGCCGATGAGCGATGCGTTTCTGGTGCTCGGCCAAGCGCCGGAAGGGCTGTCCTGCTTCCTTGTCCCGCGCATTCTTTCGGACGGATCGGCCAACGGCCTCCATTTCCAGCGCCTGAAAGACAAGCTCGGCAACCGCTCCAATGCCTCGTCCGAAGTCGAGATCGACGGTGCCATCGGCGAGATGGTGGGCGAGCCGGGGGGCGGGGTTCGCACCATCATGGACATGGTGACGCTGACCCGCCTCGATTGCGCGCTCGGCAATGCCGGCATCATGCGTGCCGGGCTCGCGGAGGCGGTCCACCACGCCCGCCACCGGCAGGTCTTCGGCTCCGCGCTGATCGACCAGCCACTGATGAGCCGGGTTCTGGCCGACATGGCGCTCGATGTCGCGGCCGCGACCGCGCTGTCGCTGCGCCTTGCCCGCGCCTTCGACGAGGCGGCGAACGACCGCACCGAGGCCGCCTTCGCTCGTGCCATGACGCCGGTCGTCAAATACTGGACCTGCAAGATCGCGCCGGCGCTGATTTATGAAGCGATGGAATGCCTTGGCGGCAATGGCTATGTCGAGGAAGCCCCGCTCGCGCGGCATTATCGCGAGGTGCCGGTCAATGCGATCTGGGAGGGGTCGGGCAACGTCATGGCGCTCGACGTCCTGCGCGTCCTCAAGCGAGGTCGCGGCCCGTTCGAAGAGGTTCTGGGCTGGATCGAGCGGGAACTCGGCGCGAGCGGCCCGGGCACCACGCAGGTGCTTCGCGCCGCGATGGACGTCGCCGTCGAGGACGAGGGCTCCGCGCGCATCCTGACCGAGCAACTGGCGCTCGCCGCCGCCGCCGCCGAACTCAAGCGTCTTGGGGCCGGGCAGATCGCTGATGCCTTCGCCGAGACCCGCCTCGGCGGCCAGTGGCGCACGACCTACGGCATGCTCGGCGCACGCTACGACGCCCGGATGATTGTCGATTCGCTCTACCCCGAAGTCAACTGAGCGGTGAGTGCCAGGACGGTGGGGATCGAGAAGAAGGAGAGGGCGGTCTGCAAGGTGGTGACGGCGGCGTAAAGCTCCGCGTCGCCGCCCAGTTGCTTGGCCAGGAGATAGCCGTTCATCGCCGTCGGCACGGCAGCGCAGAGCGCCAGATACTGGAGCTGCGTGCCGTCCAGTCCGAGGCTCCAGGCCAAGGAAATCAGTATGATCGGGAAGACGGCGAGCTTTAGAAAGACCGGCAGCCAGAGCGGGAAGCGCAGCGAGGCGATGTCGGCGATGCGCAGTCCCGCGCCGATGGTGATCAGCCCCATTCCGAGTGCCGCGTTGGCGACGAGGATAAGTGTCTCGTTGATCGGATCGTAGATTCGGAACGGCGCAAAACGCATCAGAATCGCGAATAATGCCGCCAGAATCAGCGGATTCAAAGCCATAGTCCGCCCGATTCGGGCCCAATTCGCGCTGGAATCGGCGAATTTCGTGACGACGAAAACCGAGAAGACGTTGATGGGGATAATGATCACCGCCATCACCAGAGCGACCACGGCGCTGCCGGCCGGCGGAAACATTTTCTGCGCGATGGCCAGCGCGATGAACCCGTTCCAGCGCATCGCCGTCTGGAACACAGACGAATATTCCGTCGCCGCCACCAGCCCCGTTCGTTTCAGGACTGGCCAGAGAAGGCCGAGCAGGGTTGCCATGATCAGGATGGACAGAACCAGAGCGACCAGCATCGCATCAAGCCGCAACCCGTCGAAATCGGCATTGTAGATCGTGATGAAGAGAAGCGCGGGATAGAGGAACCAGTAGGCGATCTGTTCGAGGCCCGGCCAGACCTTCTGGTCGATGATCGGCAGTCGCTTCAGGATGATCCCGAGAACGACGAGCAGGAAGATCGGCAGCGTGCTTTCGAAGATGGCGAGCATTTTCCGGGAGTTCTTTCGCGGGCGGGAGATGTCTCGCTTAAGAGCCCCGTTCTGCAATGTAAACCGTGCCGGCGCCCTTCGCCGTTAACCTTAACAAAAGGTTTCGATTGCCGGTAACCAGTGCGAGGTCCAGTTTCCCTGATGGTTAAGAAAGGGATTCCATGCCACGCGCTTTGACCATCATCATCGCCTTCCACTGGGCGGCGCTGCTTTGCCTTTCTGGCGCGCGGAGCGTCGCGGCGCCGGGCACGGCTGCGCTGGGCGACGTGATCGCGACCGGCGCGGTCGCAGCTATCCATTTCATGGCCGCGCTCGCTTTCTTCTGGGCGATGGTCTCCGTGCTGATCGATTCCGACAATGAAGAGGCCGGGCAGGGCGACGTTACGCGGATCGCCGTCGCGGTCGGGCTTCTGGCGACGACGGCGGGCGCGATCGGGCCTGCCCTGGCAGGCGACATCGCGGTTCTTCAGCTTTGCGCGCTCCAGTTCGCGGGGCTGCTCGTCAGCCATCTGATCATGCAGGCCGAGCGTGGGACGTCCCGCAAGCCGGTCGGCGCCAACGACAACAGTCGCGCCGCCGCGCGCCTTCTGGCGATGCTGGCCGCGACGGACGCCAAGATCAACCGCATGACCCGGCAGGGCGCAGGCACGCCGGGAGATTTCTGGCGATGAAATACATCCTGATCTTCTGGGGCCTGCCGATGGGCTTCTTCTGGGGCTGGTACTTCCTTTCCTACAACGACATGCATTTCGGCTATCTGATGCTGAGCCGCCTGCTGCACGACCACGTCTTCGAGGTCTATGGGCAGATACTCGGCGTCGATCCGGCCTCGATCATGCCGCTCGTCATCCGCGCGTGCATCGTCGACACGGTGCTGATCTTCGCGATTTTCGCATTCCGGCGCAGGCAGCAGATCAGGAGTTGGGCGCTTCGTCGCTATGAGCGTCATCTGGCTCGGGCAGAAGCGTCTGCAGCCGGTCGAGAACGCCCTGCAGGATGAAGGACGCGGCGGCCGAATCGATCCGCTCGCCGCGCTTCTTGCGTGATACGTCCATTTCCAGAAGCGCGCGTTCGGCCGCCACCGTCGACAGGCGCTCGTCCCAGAGGACGAAGGGCAGCTTCGTCACCCGCGCCATGTTGCGCACGAAGGCCTTGGTCGCCTGCGCGCGCGGGCCTTCCGAGCCGTCCATGTTGATCGGCCAGCCGATCGCGACCGCCGCCACCTGATCCTTTTCAAGCAGGGCCAGCAGGGCTCCCGCATCCTGCGTGAACTTGGTGCGCATGATGACGGGGCGGGGGTGGGCGAAGGAGTGGTGGCGATCCGAAACCGCGACGCCAATCGTCTTGGTGCCGAGGTCGAGCCCCGCGATGGGTCGGCCGTTCGAGACGGCGAGCAATTGTTCCAGGTCGATGAGGTTCATGGTTCGGCCACTTTGACTTCGATTGTCTCCGTCCTATCCTTCCGCGCAATCCAATCAAAGAGAGGACGGGACATGAAACTCACATGGTATGGACATTCGGCGTTCAGGATCGAGGCCGGCGACGCCAAAATCCTGATCGATCCCTTCCTGACCGGCAATTCGTCATGGGGGAAGGGCTGGGAGGAAGCCGCCGAAGGCGTGACCCATGTGCTGCTCACCCATGGCCATAACGACCATCTTGGCGATACGCTGCCGATCCTCAAGAAGACCGGCGCGATGCTGGTCTCGAATTTCGAGATCTACGAATATCTGGTCAGCCAGGGCGCCGATCCGAACAAGGTCAATCCCGGGAATCACGGCGGAACGGTCGATTGCGGCAGCTTCACCACGACCTTCGTCAACGCCATCCATTCCTCGTCCTTCAGCAAGGAGGGTGGCGGCAACGTCTATCTCGGCAATCCGAACGGGCTCGTTCTGCACTTCGCCAATGGGGAATCGGTCTACCATATGGGCGACACCGACATTTTCGGCGACATGGCGCTGATCAACGAACTGCACCAGCCGAAGATCGGGCTTGTGCCGATCGGCGACCGGTTCACGATGGGCGGTGCGGTGGCCGCGATGGCCTGTCAGCGCTTCTTCGCCTTCGAAACCATCGTTCCTTGCCACTACGGAACGTTTCCGATCATCGATCAGAACGCCGACAAGTTCGTCGAGGGGATGAAGGGGACGAAGGCGAAGGTGCTGGTTCCGAAGATCGGCGAGGCGACCGAAATCTAGACCCGGCGGCGAGTTCATATTGCACCTATAAGCCCGCGCCTTTATAGCGCGGGCTTCACGTTCTTTTCTGCCCTTTGCCGCGGAGCAAGCATGTCCGTCGATCTCGCCACCGTCCGCCGCGTCGCGCATCTCGCGCGCATTGCCGTCACCGATCAGGAAGCCGAGCGGATGACGGGCGAACTCAACGCAATCCTCGGCTTCGTCGAGCAACTGGGCGAGGTCGACGTTTCCGGCGTCGAGCCGATGACCTCGGTCACGCCGATGGAAATGAAGAAGCGTGTCGACGCTGTCACCGATGGCGGCAAGGCCGAGGACGTCGTCGCCAACGCGCCGGCGACCGACGAGAACTTCTTCCTCGTGCCGAAGGTGATCGAATAGGATGTCGGTCACGATTGCACAGGAAACGCCGCTGCAGGACGACGTGCGGCAGATGGTGGCGGAACTCAACGCCTACATGACGCCGCTGACGCCGCGCGAGTTTCAGTTCCAGTTGACCGTCGAGCAGATGGCGACGCCGGGCGTGACCGTGTTCGTCGCCCGCGACGAGGCAGGCCGCGCAGTCGGCATGGCGTCGCTGAAAGCGCATGACGCGACGATGGGTGAGGTCAAGCGCATGTACACGCTGCCTGCCTTTCGCGGCCAGCGCGTCGGCTCGCGGCTTCTCGCCCGCGTCGAGGACGAGGCGCGTGCGCTGGGGCTATCCCGTTTGGTTCTCGAAACCGGCGAGGCGCCCGGCTTCGAGGAAGCCTGGCGCGTCTATGAGCGCGGCGGCTACGCGGTCTGCGGCGCCGTCCTCGACTATCCCGATTCCGGCTTTTCCCGTTTCTACGAAAAGAAGCTTACCCCATGACCGATTTGACCCGCCTGACGATTGCCGAGGCGCGCACCAAGCTGCGCGCGAAGGAATTCACCTCGGCCGAATTGACGGATGCCTATCTTGGCGCAATCGACGCCGCCAATGGCGAGCTCAACGCTTATGTGAAGGTGACGCCGGACAAAGCGCGCGAGATGGCCAAGCGCTCGGACGCGAAGCTGGCCGCCGGGCAGGGCGGTGACCTCGAAGGCATCCCGCTCGGCATCAAGGACCTCTTCGGCACCGAAGGCGTCCACACGCAGGCGGCGAGCCACATTCTGGATGGCTTCGAGCCACGCTACGAATCGACCGTGACGGCCAATCTTTGGGCCGACGGCGCGGTGATGCTCGGCAAGCTGAACATGGATGAATTCGCCATGGGCTCGTCCAACGAGACCAGCCATTACGGCCCCGTGAAGAACCCGTGGCGCGCGCAGAACTCCAATCTCGACCTCGTGCCCGGCGGCTCGTCAGGCGGCTCGGCTTCGGCGGTCTCGGCCTGGCTTTGCGCCGGCGCGACGGCGACGGATACGGGCGGCTCGATCCGCCAGCCCGCGGCGTTCACCGGCACGGTCGGCATCAAGCCGACCTATGGCCGCTGCTCGCGTTGGGGCGTCGTCGCCTTTGCCTCGTCGCTCGACCAGGCCGGGCCGATCACGCGCGACGTGCGTGACGCGGCGATCATGCTGAAGTCGATGGCGTCGGTGGACGAGAGGGACACCACGTCCGTCAACATCCCGGTGCCGGATTACGAGGCCGCGATCGGCCAGTCGATCAAGGGCATGCGGATCGGTATTCCCAAGGAGTATCGCGTCGAAGGCATGCCGCAGGAGATCGAGACGCTCTGGCAAAAGGGCATCGCCTGGTTGAAGGACGCCGGCGCGGAGATCGTCGACATCTCTCTGCCGCACACGAAGTACGCTCTGCCGGCATACTACATCGTCGCGCCGGCGGAAGCTTCGTCCAATCTCGCGCGCTATGACGGCGTGCGCTACGGGCTGCGCGTGCCGGGCAAGGACATTGCCGACATGTACGAGCAGACCCGCGCAGCCGGTTTCGGACGCGAGGTGAAGCGGCGCATCATGATCGGCACCTATGTGCTCTCCGCCGGATATTACGATGCCTATTATTTGCAGGCGCAAAAGGTGCGCACGCTGATCAAGAAGGATTTCGAGGACGTGTTCGCCGCCGGGATCGACACGATCCTGACGCCGGCGACGCCCTCCGCAGCCTTCGGCATTGCCGACGAGGATATGGCCGCCGACCCGGTGAAGATGTATCTCAATGACATCTTCACCGTGACCGTGAACATGGCGGGCTTGCCGGGCATCGCGGTGCCGGCGGGGCTGGACGCGAAGGGACTTCCGCTCGGGCTGCAGCTTATCGGCCGGCCGTTCGAGGAGGAGACGCTGTTCCGCACGGCGCATGTGATCGAGCAGGCAGCCGGGCGGTTCGAGCCGGCGAAGTGGTGGTAGGTCAGGGCGCCGGCCGGTGTTCTTCTACCTTTCCAAGATATTCTGGCTGCTCGCTCACCCTCTCAACCTGACGGGCATCCTGCTCTTCGTCGGGCTGGTTCTGCTGTTCCTGCAATGGACGAGGTTGGCCGGGGCGGCGTTTTCGGTCGCGTTTCTCGTCGTGGCGCTTTCGACCTGGACCTCGCTCGGCGCGTTGATGCTGCATCCGCTGGAGGATCGTTTCGCGCGGCCCGAGCCTGCGCCCGAGCGCATCGACGGGATCATCGTCCTGGGCGGCGGGTTCGAGGGTTCGGTCAATCTGGCGCGCGGCGGCTATGAGCTGAATTCGAGCGGCGACCGATTCGTCGAGACGGCGGTTTTGGCGCGGCGGTATCCGCAGGTGCCGGTCGTGGTGTCGGGCGGAACCGGAACGATGGTGCTCGAGGGTGAGGGCGATGCGGACACGGCGCCGCGGCTCCTGACTGCGCTCGGGGTCGACGAAAGCCGGCTGGTGCTGGAAAACCGCTCGCGCAACACCGACGAGAATGCGCGGTTCACGCGCGACATGGTGAACCCGCAGCCGAGTCAGACCTGGCTGCTCGTCACGTCCGCCTTCCACATGCCGCGCTCGGTGCTCTTGTTCGAGAAGGCCGGGTTCGATGTTGTGCCGTGGCCGGCCGATTATCGCACGGCGGGCATAGAGACGGCGGGTCTGGCTCAGGACAACGAGATCGACAGCCTCCAGAATACGGCTATCGCCATTCGCGAATGGATCGGGCTCGTCGCCTATCGCCTGACGGGGCGCACCGACAGGCTGCTTCCCTAGGCGTCGAGGACGGCGGCGCGGGCGGCGGAGAAGAACTGCCGGCGCACCAGCACAAAGAGCGTGAACGTCGTCGTGGCGATGAAGAACCACGGACCGACGAACCAGCCGAGATAGCCGAGTGCGAAGAAGATCGCGCGCAGGCCGGCGTTGAAGTGTTTGCCGCCAAGCTGGTTCATGCGCGCGGCCCGCATCACCGCGCGCTCGGTCGCGGCGTCCTCGATGCCGTCCTTCACGATCGGCACCGCGCCGATCAGGATCGAGCAATAGTTGAAGAGCCGATAGGCCCAGCCGAACTTGAAGAAGGCATAGGCGAGGATGCCCGTCAGGCCGAAGACCTTTGCCTCGAAGACGGGGCGGGCGATGTCCTCGTTTGTCGGCAGGTCGCCGAGGACTGCG
This sequence comes from Aliihoeflea sp., assembly GCF_052435475.1. Taxonomy (NCBI): domain Bacteria; kingdom Pseudomonadati; phylum Pseudomonadota; class Alphaproteobacteria; order Hyphomicrobiales; family Phyllobacteriaceae; genus Aliihoeflea; species Aliihoeflea sp. The sequence goes on along the minus strand of NZ_JBQVMV010000008.1, from coordinate 66,103 downwards.
ATCACCTGATCGGTCGAGCCCAGAAGCGCGAAGCAGCCGCCGAGCGCCAGCAGAGAACTCGACGCGAAGAAAGCCGTGCCCTGCTGGAGGCCCATCATGATGCCGGTGTCGATCATCCGCAGGTCGCGCCGGGCCATGGTGCGCATCCATGTCTCGCGCTCGCGGTTCATGGCGGAGGTGAGCGTCGGGCGCGAGACGAGCCGGCCCTGCGTCGCCTGGGCGAAGACGATCCAGCCAATCAGAAAGTAGGCGAGCGCCACGAGGTCGAGCGGATCGAGGAGGAGGGAGTCGGGGATCATTCGAAGAGCCTAGCCGATTTCGCCGGACATGCGAGCGTCATCCTTTCGCCTGATGCGTTACGAATTCGCAAATATCGCGTTACAGCTAACCCGATGATTTGTCTCAAATTGTTCGAAACAGAATGAGAAGTCTGAAATTCATGCCTTGAATTTGCCTTCTTTCGGCATTGCAAGGCGCCACGAATACGTCTACCCAGAAGTCTGCTTGAGCAGGGGACGCGATCCGCGTTTTTCGGGGGCGATGGCAAACCAAGATCTCAATAACGGGAATTCCATGGACGATAGCGTTCAGAAATCCTGCTGGGGCGTAACCGCCAAGGCAGTGATCGGCTTTGCAGGCATCATTCTCTTGGCCTGGCTGGTCGGGGGTGCAGGCGCGGAAGGCGTGGCGACGATCGCCGCTCGCTAGTTCGCGAAGCAGGCCGCGGGCCTGCACTGAAATTCGAGAGGCTGCGGAACGCGTTCCGCGGCCTTTTTCTTTGCCATGTCGCAACCGGATCAGCGAAGGTCGGGCAACGCCTTGCGCCGCACGCGCGGCTGGCGAAGAGTGCGCCGACACCTCCTGGAGAACCCGATGTTCCTGTCCGTCTTCGACCTCTTCAAGATCGGCATCGGCCCGTCGAGTTCGCACACGATGGGGCCGATGTCGGCGGCCGGGCGGTTTCTCGACGAGATCTTGAGTGGCGACTGGCCGAAGCCGCAGGGCGCGGTGGTGTCCCGGCTCTCGGTCAGCCTGCACGGCTCGCTCGCCTTCACCGGCGTCGGGCACGGCACGGACCGGGCGGTGATCCTCGGACTGACAGGGGCGCTGCCGCAGACGGTGGACCCGGACAGGATGGATGCGGCGGTGGCCGAGGTGAGCGAGGCGAAGCGCGTGACGCCGCCCGGCCATGCGAGCTATCGGTTCGATCCTGCGAGCGATCTCGTCCTCGACCGCAAGCAGCCGCTGCCCGGGCATGCGAACGGCATGGCTTTCAGCGCGTACGATTCCGATGATCGGCTGCTCCTGAAGCGGATCTACTATTCGATCGGCGGCGGGTTTGTGGTTTCGGAGGAGGAGTTGCAGCGGCTGGCGGCGAAGGGGCCGGAGGGGAAGGCGGGCGAGGTGCCGCATCCGTTCCGCAATGCGCGCGAGATGCTGGCGATGGCGGAAGCTTCCGGCCGGTCGATCGCAGAGATGAAACGAGCGAACGAGGAGACGCGGCAATCGCGCGCCGAACTCGATGCCGGGCTCGACGCGATCTGGGACGCGATGCGCGGCTGCATCGAGCGGGGCTTGAGCCAGGACGGGATCATGCCGGGCGGGCTGAAGGTGCGCCGGCGCGCGCGGCACCTCCACGACACGCTGCAGGAACAGTGGCGGCAGAACCGCCCGAACCCGCTGCTCGCGAACGACTGGCTGTCGGTCTATGCGATGGCCGTGAACGAGGAGAACGCGGCAGGCGGGCGCGTGGTGACGGCGCCGACCAACGGGGCGGCGGGCGTGGTGCCGGCGGTGATGCGCTACTGGCTGCATTTTCATCCGGAGGCCGACCAGAATGGTATTCGCGATTTCCTGCTGACGGCGGCGGCGGTCGGCGGGATCATCAAGCACAATGCGTCGATCTCTGGAGCCGAGGTCGGTTGCCAGGGCGAAGTTGGGTCGGCGTCGGCTATGGCGGCTGCGGGACTGTGCGCCGTCATGGGCGGCTCGCCCGAGCAGGTGGAGAATGCGGCCGAGATCGCGCTCGAACATCATCTGGGCATGACGTGCGATCCGATCGCGGGGCTCGTGCAGGTGCCGTGCATCGAACGAAATGCGCTGGGCGCGGTGAAGGCGGTGACGGCAGCGTCGCTCGCCATCAAGGGTGACGGCAAGCATTTCGTGCCGCTCGACGCGGCGATCGAGACCATGCGCCAGACGGGGCTCGACATGAACGACAAGTACAAGGAAACCAGCCTTGGCGGGCTCGCCGTCAATGTCGTCGAGTGCTGAGGTCGCTTTCTGTGGACATCAAGCGATCGTGCCTTTGAGTTGCCGGAAGCCCACGCCTATCTAGAGCCATGGCACTTCACATCCTCAAGCTTTGCGTCGGCTGCGACTCGATCGAGGACCTGCAGTCGTGGATCGACGAGCGGGCGGCGCGGATGCGCGCGAGCGGCCAGCCGATTGAACATTTCCACACGACGCGAATGGTGCCGAAGCGCGTCGAGGAACTGCTCGACGGCGGATCGCTCTACTGGGTGATCAAGGGGGGCGTGCAGTGTCGGCAGAAGCTGATCGACGTCAGACCGTTCACCGATGGCGACGGGATCGGCCGCTGCCATCTGGTGCTCGACCACGAACTCACGCCGACAGTCTGGCAGCCCCGCCGGCCCTTCCAGGGCTGGCGCTATTTGCGGACGGACGACGCCCCGCAGGATGTCGGCGGCGGATCGGACATGCGCGAAATGCCGGCGCAGCTTCGCCGCGAACTCGCCGATCTCGGGCTTCTGTGATCGCACGTCATCTTGCCTTGGACGGGCCGGCACCTCATTTTCATGAACATGAGTGAAAAGACGCCCGCCAAACCGACGACGCTGCCAACCGAGACGCAGCGCAGCGACCCGAATGCGGTCGCATCCTTCCTGAAGCAGGCGCGCGCATTGGGCGCGGGACGTGTCGCCGGCGCGAGCAAGGGGCGCCTGATCCTGGCGCTCGACGCGACCATGAGCCGGCAGCCGACCTGGGACCTTGCCTGTGCGCTTCAGGCCGAGATGTTCGATGCGGTCGGAAAGACGGGGAGGCTTGAAGTCCAGCTCGTCTACTTTCGCGGATTTGGCGAGTGCCGATCGTCGAAATTCGTCTCCGATACGGGCAAGCTCAAGGACCTGATGGTGAAGATCGACTGCCGGGGCGGACATACGCAGATCGGCAAGGTGCTCTCGCATGCTCTCACCGAGACCGAGGCGCAAAAGGTCAACGCGCTCGTCTATATCGGTGATGCGATGGAGGAGGAGGTCGACGATCTGGCGGAGAAGGCCGGACGGCTCGGGCTCAAGGGCGTTCCGGTATTCCTGTTTCAGGAAGGTCACGATGCATCTGCCGAGCGCGCCTTCAAGGAGATCGCACGGCTGACACGAGGCGCCTGGTTCCGGTTCGACCGCAACGCGGCATCGACGCTGGCCGAGCTGCTTTCGGCGATCGCGATCTACGCCACCGGCGGCTATCCTGCGCTCGAGGCGAGGGGACGTGGTGCGGATCGCCTGCTTATCGAGAACATGCGCGGCAGAAGCGGATCATGATCTACGTCATTTCCGGTGGCGCGCTTGCGCTGTTTCTCATGTTCGTTCTTCTGCGCGCCGACGCCTCGAAGATTGCCTCGAGCCTGCGGCTGATCGGCCCGATTGCGCTCGGCATCGTCGGCGTGGGGCTCATTCTCATCGGTCGGGCCGGCCTTGGCGGCATGGCGCTTTCGAGCGCGCTGGCCTGGTATGGCGCCGGGCGGATGCGTCGCCGCGTCAGCCCGACGCCGGGAAAGCGATCCCATGTCCGGACCGCGGCGCTGGAGATGGAACTCGACCACGATACCGGCGAACTGGACGGGGTGGTGCTGGCGGGCCGGTTCGACGGCAAGCCGCTTGGCGATCTCAGCGAACTCGAACTCTACGAGTTGCTCGCCGAACTGGCGGATGACGGCGAGAGCCGGCAGCTACTTGAGACGTATCTTGACGGCCGGCTTCCCCTCTGGCGCGATCACGCGCAGGCGGATGTCGGCGGCGGGGAAACTCGCTCGCCAGCTTCTGGCCCCATGAGCAAGCAGGAGGCCTACCAGGTCCTTGGTCTTGAAGCGGGTGCTAGCGCGGCGGATATCCGCAAGGCGCATCGGCGCCTGATGCAGCGGCTGCATCCGGACCTCGGAGGAAGCTCCTTCCTGGCTGCGCGGATCAATGAAGCCAAGGACGTTCTGTTGTCCGGTCACGGCTGATTCTCCTTCGACACGAAACACTCCCGGAGAACGGGAAACTTACATCTGCACCGCGTAGCAGGCGATGCCGTAGCTCTTCAGCGAGCTGCAGGCGGACCATGCTGCGTCCTTGCCGGCGAAACCGGCGAAGCGCGCGCGGTAGTAGGTCTGGCCGTTGTGGTCGAACGTCTCGGTGAACGGATCGGCATTGCCGAGGACGTTTGACGCGCGCGACTTCGCGTTGGCGAGGAAGGACTTGGCCTCGCTTTCCGACGGCATGGACGCCACCTGGATGACCCAGCCGGCTGGCTGCGTCGAGGACGTCTGGACCGGATCGACTTCGGCACGTTCCTTGATCGCATGCAGGGCCGCGGGCACGGCCTGCGAGGGCACCGGAGCAGGGGGCGTCGGCCGGGCGGTCGGGACCGCACCTGCGAATGCCATCTGGATACGGTTGGAGGCGTCATCATTGCCCAGCGGGGCGGACGGGGCAGGAGCCATCGCTGGCGCCTGGGCGACCGGCTGTGCGGCTGCGGTCGAGGTCAAAGCGAGTTCCATCTGCGCGGCGCCGGCCGGTTCGGCCGGGCGGAACTGCGGCGCGGACATCTTCGTCGGCAGCACGTTGGCGGCGGCGGCAACGGCAACGCCCTGGCTGGCCGCGCCGCGAGCAACAAGCAACTGCTTGTTGCCGCGCGAAGCCTTGGGAAGGTATTCGCGGATCAGTTCGACCATGTGGTCGTCGCGCGAACGTCCGGAACGGCCGCCCATCACGACGGCGACGATGGAACGCCCATCGTCCTGCACCGACGAGACGAGGTTGAAGCCCGATGCGCGGATGTAGCCGGTCTTGATGCCATCGGCGCCGCGAACGCGACCCAGCACCCGATTGTGGTTGCCGAAGCGCTGCTTGCCGAGATTGAACTCGCGGGTGCCGAAATAGGAGTAATACTGCGGATAGTGCTCGCGCAGGGCGACGCCCAGAATGGCCATGTCGCGTGCGCTGGTCACCTGCTTGTTGTTCGGCAGGCCGTGGGCGTTCTGGAACGTGGTCGAATTCATACCGAGCTGGCGCGCCTTCGTGGTCATCAGCCGGGCAAAGTTCTGCTCCGAACCACCGACGAATTCGCCGATCGCAGTGGCGATGTCATTGGCGGAACGGGTGACGAGCGAATAGATCGCGTTTTCCGCCGTGATCGTGGAGCCGGCGCGCAAGCCGATCTTGGTCGGCGGCTCGGCGGCTGCCTTGGCGCTGATCGGGATCGGCGTCGACTTGGCGACGCGACCGGACTCCATCTGCTCGAACAGCATGTAGAGGGTCATCATCTTGGTCAGCGAGGCCGGGAAGCGCTGTTCGTCGCCATAGCGATTGAACAGGACCTGCCCCGTCTTGGCGTCCATGACATAGGCCGCATAGCGCGGATTCGCCGAAGCGTGACCGACGGAGCCGGCGACCAAGGCGAGAGCGGTGAGGAAGGAAAGCAGGACCTTGAGGACGGCCTGGTGACGCGGAAGCATTCCGGCGAACGTCTGACGCACAACTACACCCATACAGATTTTGTCGGTCGCATTCTGGCGAGGATTTACATGCTGCCAACCTAGCCGCCGGAAGTTACCGATCCGTTTATGGTAACCGCTTCGTTCATAAAGCCGGCCCAATTCGAGACGTGCCTGCATTCCGGCCGCAATTGACGGGTGCTGCGTTGCACGCTACGGTTTTCGCATCGCAGCATTGCTGCCCCATCCATTGGACCAAGAGGTTTTGGCTTATGATGCAATCCTTCGACGACGCCGGTAAGTTCGGCAAGGAAATGGCCGATAGCGGGCTGAGAAGTTTCGCTTCCGTTTCGAAGAACATGCAGGCGATCGCCGTCGAGGCGACCGAATACTCCCGACGCGCGTTCGAGCAGTCCGGTTCGGTGGTGGAAAAGCTGGTTCAGGCGAAGTCGCCCGACAAGGCGATGGAGATCCAGATGGATTTCGCACGCCAGGCCTATGAAGCCTTTGTCGGCCAGGCGACGCGCATGAGCGAGCTTTATGCCGACATGGCGAAAGAGGTCTACAAGCCCTTCGAGACGCTGGGCGTGAAGGCGCGGTGACCGCAAGGCACATCGATGAAACGACGACGAGGCCGCGCGATTGCGCGGCCTTTTTCGTGCCGGATCGAGACGTCAAAAATATTGTCGAGGACGTGAAGCCTGGCCGTATTGTCACCATCGACACAGGGCTTACAATCGAACACGAAACACCTACATGACGCTTCCGAGGCGGGAGTGGTTGGATTGGGAAGGCGAGTGACGAGCATAGGTTCCGGCGAGCGTGCGCCCAAGGCTCAGGCGGGCGAAAACGGCAATGGCGGCCCCGGCCGCGGCACGGCGGTCATCACCCGCACGAAAGCCAAGACCAAGAAGCCCAGTCTCTACCGCGTCCTGATTCTGAACGACGACTACACGCCGATGGAATTCGTTGTGCACGTGCTCGAGCGCTTCTTCCAGAAGGATCGCGAGGCTGCGACCCGCATCATGCTCCACGTCCATAATCACGGTGTCGGCGAATGCGGCGTCTACACCTTCGAGGTGGCCGAGACCAAGGTGACCCAGGTCATGGATTTCGCTCGCCAACACCAGCATCCGCTGCAATGCGTGATGGAAAAGAAATGAGGTACTGAATGCCGGCATTCTCCCAAGGCCTCGAGCGCGCGCTGCACCAGGCGCTGACTTTCGCCAACGAACGGCATCATGAATACGCGACGCTCGAGCATCTCCTGCTGGCGCTGATCGACGACAGCGACGCGTCTGCCGTCATGCGTGCGTGCAACGTCAATGTCGACGAACTCAAGCAAACCGTTCTCACCTATATCGACGCCGAACTCGACAATCTCGTCACCGGCTATGACGAGGATTCCAAGCCCACGGCCGGGTTCCAGCGCGTCATCCAGCGCGCGGTCATCCACGTGCAGTCATCGGGCCGCGAGGAGGTTTCGGGCGCGAACGTGCTCGTCGCCATCTTCGCCGAGCGGGAAAGCCATGCGGCCTATTTCCTGCAGGAACAGCAGATGACGCGCTACGACGCGGTCAACTACATCAGCCACGGCATCGCCAAGCGGCCGGGCGGCGCGGAGGCGCGCACACCGCGCGGGGCCGAGGAAGAGGCTGCGAGCCCGGCCTCGGAGAACGAGGAAGGCACCAAGAAGAAGCAGCAGCAGGATGCGCTGACGGCTTATTGCGTCAATCTCAACGAAAAGGCGAAGACCGGCAAGATCGACCCGCTGATCGGCCGCTCGGAAGAGATCAACCGGACCATCCAGGTGCTCTGCCGCCGTTCGAAGAACAACCCGCTCTATGTCGGCGATCCGGGTGTCGGCAAGACCGCCATCGCCGAAGGGCTCGCCAAGCGCATCGTCGAGGGCGACGTGCCGGAAGTGCTGCTCGATGCGACGATCTTCTCGCTCGACATGGGATCGCTTCTGGCGGGCACCCGCTATCGCGGCGATTTCGAGGAGCGGCTGAAGCAGGTCGTCAAGGAACTCGAGGACTATCCCGGCGCGGTGCTGTTCATCGACGAGATCCATACGGTGATCGGCGCTGGCGCGACTTCGGGCGGCGCGATGGATGCGTCGAACCTTCTGAAGCCGGCGCTGTCGTCCGGCGCGATCCGCTGCATCGGCTCGACCACCTACAAGGAGTTCCGCCAGTTCTTCGAAAAGGACCGCGCGCTGGTGCGGCGCTTCCAGAAGATCGACGTGAAGGAACCGACCATCGAGGATGCGATCTCGATCATGAAGGGGCTGAAGCCCTATTTCGAGGACTTCCACAAGGTCAAGTACACCAACGAGGCGATCAAGGCCGCAGTGGAACTTTCGGCGCGCTACATCTCCGACCGCAAGCTGCCGGACAAGGCGATCGACGTGGTCGACGAGACCGGCGCGTCGCAGATGCTCTTGCCGGAGAACAAGCGCAAGAAGACGATCAGCGTGAAGGAGATCGAGCAGACGATCGCCACGATGGCGCGCATTCCGCCGAAGACCGTCTCGGCCGACGACGAGAAGGTGCTGGCGACGCTGGAGGACGAACTGAAGCGTGTCGTCTACGGGCAGGATACGGCGATCAGCGCACTGTCGTCCTCGATCAAGCTGGCGCGGGCCGGCCTGCGCGAGCCGGACAAGCCGATCGGCTCCTACCTCTTCTCGGGACCGACGGGTGTGGGCAAGACGGAAGTGGCCAAGCAGCTTGCGGCGTCGCTCGGCGTGGAACTGCTGCGCTTCGACATGTCGGAATATATGGAACGGCACACCGTTTCGCGGTTGATCGGCGCGCCTCCTGGCTATGTCGGCTTCGACCAGGGCGGTCTCCTGACCGACGGCGTCGACCAGCATCCGCATTGCGTGCTGCTGCTCGACGAGATCGAGAAGGCGCATCCGGACCTGTTCAACATCCTGCTGCAGGTCATGGATCATGGCTCGCTGACGGATCACAACGGAAAGAAGATCGACTTCCGCAACGTGATCTTGATCATGACGACCAATGCGGGCGCTTCCGACATGGCCAAGCCGGCCATCGGCTTCGGCTCGACGAAGCGCGAAGGCGACGACATGGAGGCGATCAACCGCCTGTTCTCGCCGGAATTCCGCAACCGGCTCGACGCGATCATCCCGTTCGGCTCGCTGCCGATCCCGGTCATTTACCAGGTCGTGCAGAAGTTCGTTATGCAGCTCGAGGCGCAGCTCGCCGAGCGCCGCGTGACGTTCGAGCTGACGCCGGACGCGATCGAATGGCTGGCAGACAAGGGCTATGACGAGCGCATGGGCGCGCGGCCCCTCGGCCGGGTTATCCAGGAGCACATCAAGAAGCCGTTGGCTGAGGAAGTGCTGTTTGGCAAGCTCAAGAAGGGTGGAACAGTGCGCGTTCTGGTCGAGGCGAAGGAGGACGGCTCCAAGGGCATCGTCCTCGAAAGCCTTGCCGAGGATGCGCCGGTGAAGCCCAAGAAGGAAGCGCCGGAGGATTCTCCGAAGCCGAAGAAGGCCGCGTCGCGGAAAGCCAAGGCGAAAGTCGCGGCGGCGGTCGGCGCCGATGGCGCGCCGGACAAGGCGGGCGGCAAACGGTCGAGCGTGCCGCAACTGCCGCGCAAGAGCTGAGGCCGGCCGACAGCGAAACCAAGAGCGGCGCCTTCGGGCGCCGCTTTTTTAACATCGCAAGTTTCCGGCCCCTGTGTTATCGGGGCCCGACATGCCTTCGCCTGCCGACTCACATATCGATTCTCCATCGCCCGACTTCTCCACGCGACTCAAATGGTTCGCGCGCGGGTGTCGTGCGTCGATGTCGGTTCCGGCGCTGATCCTGGCGAGCAGCTTCGTCGGCTTTGCCGCGCTGGCGCTTGAGGCTGGCTTCACGCTGGCGCAGACCGTGTTCATGACGGGGATCGTGTGGGCACTTCCGGCGAAGGTAGTGCTGATCGGCGCGGTGCTGGCGGGCAACGGCATTGCCGGCGCGGCCTTTGCGGTGGCGTTGTCATCGGTGCGGCTTGCGCCAATGGTCGTCGTGCTGGTGCCGGAATTGCGCGGGCCGCGAACGCGGCCATGGGTCCTATACCTCCTGTCGCATTTCGTCGCCGTGACCTCCTGGGTCATCGCGCTCGAACAGATTCGCCACGTGCCGCGCGACCTGCGGACGAGCTGGTATGGCGGCGTCGGCTCGTCGCTGGTCCTGCTCAACATGATCATCGTCGCGCTGGTCTATACGCTGGCGCAAAACCTGCCGCCGATCATTTCGGCCGCGCTCTTCATGCTGACGCCGATCTACTTTCTGACTTCGCTTTGGGTGTCCGCGCGCGAGCGAGCAGGGCATGTCGCGATGGTCCTCGGGCTTCTGCTCGGGCCGCTCTTCCACATCGTCGTTCCCGATTTCAGCCTGCTGGCGACGGGGTTGGTCGGCGGATTGCTGGCCTATCTTTTCCATATCGTGGCGAAGCGCAGGAAAGCGACATGACCTTCGATGCGCTTGACGTCTGGTGGTGGCCTTATGTCTTCATCCTCGTTGCCGGATGGCTGGCGACGGATAGCTGGCGCTTTCTCGGCGTCTATCTCGGCGGGCGGATATCGGAAGAATCGGATGCGCTCGTCTTCGTGCGGTGCGTTGCGACCGCGCTGGTTGCCGCCGTCATCGCCAATCTGATCGTCAATCCGAACGGGCCGCTCGCCGACACGACGCTGGAGTTGCGGGTCTTTTCGGCGATCGTCGGCTTTTTCGCCTTCCTGTGGTTCGGCAAGCGCGTGCTGGTCGGCATCTTCGTGACCGAGGCCGTGCTGATCGCGGGCATGATCCTGGCGGCCGGTTAGGCGGCGATTCATCAAATTCCGGTACGGTCCTCCGTCTGAAGAGGGCCGACATGTATCTGCGCCAGGCTGAAATCACGATCCTGTTGTTTCTCGCGCCGCTGGCGCTGATCGACGGCTGGCTGATCGTCGCGAAGGAACAGGCCGTCGACTGGGCCAGCTATGCGCCCGGTATTCTGGCGGCGCTGGTGGTGATGGCTGTGGGGCTTGCCTATCGCGCGCTCGGGCGCAGCGAGGGCATTGCGCTCGGCTCCATCGCGACGGGCCTGTTCGTCCTGTTCACGATCCTTGCGTCGATCCTGAACTACCTGCTTTTCCCGCTCGCCGCGCCCACGATCGATCCGGTTCTGGCGAGGATCGATGCACTGTTCGGTTATCACTGGCCCGACTTCGTCGCCATGTTCGGGGCTTGGCCGTGGCTCGGCACCGTGCTTGGGCGCATCTATCTGAGTTCTCTGCCTCAGCTCGTACTGGTCGTCATTCTGCTCGGCTTCATGGAAAAGCCGGTCGCGCTTCATCGCTTTCTTCTGGCCGGCATCATCGGCGCCGCACTGTCCATTGGCATCTGGTGGCTTGCTCCGAGCTTCGGGCCGTCGACGATGCACGACATTCCAGGCGATCTGGCCAACAGCATCGATCTGGTCGTGCGCAACGAATACGGAGCGGAATTGCTGCGGTTGGCGATCGAAGGGTCGGCGCTGATCACGGCGAAGGACACGCTGGGCGTGATCGCATTTCCGTCATTCCACACGGTGATGGCGCTCATGGCGATCTGGTTCACGTGGGAAACGCGGCTGCGGGCCCCGTTTCTCGTCGTCAACATCGCGATGATACCCGCGATCCTGGTCCATGGCGGGCATCACCTGATCGATCTTGCAGGTGGCGTCGCCGTTTTCGCGGTGGCGCTCGCAATGGCGAGAATGCTCGTTCCGGCTGGCGCCGAACACAGGAAGCCGGCGATCGTCACGCGCCGTCCAGCGCAGCCCTGATCCGTTCGGCATTGGCCGCGAGGACGTCCGGCTTTTCCATCTCGCCCGAATGCGGCTTCAGCGCGACGCCGTCGAAGCGCGGAATGACGTGAAAATGGAGATGGAAGACGACCTGCCCACCGGCCGGTTCGTTGAATTGCTGTACGGTCACGCCGTCGGCGTCGAACGCCTTGACGACCGCGCGCGAGAGCTTCTGCACCGTTGCCATGACCGCCGAGAGGCTTTCGGGCGCGACGTCGAGAATGTTGCGGGACGGCATCTTCGGGATGACGAGGCAATGCCCGTTTCCGCGCGGCATGATGTCCATGAAGGCAAAGGTCGCGTCGTCCTCGTAGAGTTTCTGGGCGGGCAGTTCGCCGCGGAGGATCTTGGCGAAGATGTTCGTGTCGTCGTAGGCGGTCTTCATCGATGGCTCCGGGTTGGTGAATGGTGAATGGTGAATAGTGAATAGTGAATGGGGCGAGGGGATTGCAACCGTCGGCGATGAAGGCGTTGACGGCAAGTGGCGGATTGGAACCCCTTCCATTCACCATTCACCATTCACCATTCACCCTTTGCGGAACGGCGCCCGCTCACTCAAATATTCGCCGACCTCCGCCACGTCTTCCCGCTCGCGCTCAAGATAATCCGCCACGGCATTCCTCAGCCCCGGATGCGCGATCCAGTGGGCGGAGTGGGTGGTGACGGGGAGATAGCCGCGGGCGAGCTTGTGCTCGCCTTGCGCTCCGGCTTCGACGACGGCCAGCTTGCGTTCGATGGCGAAGTCGATGGCCTGGTGGTAGCAGACCTCGAAATGGAGGTAGGGGTGGTGCTCGATGCAGCCCCAGTTGCGGCCGAAGAGACGGTCGCTGCCGATGAAGTTGATCGCACCGGCGATGTAGCGGCCGTCGCGCTTCGCCATGACGAGCAGGATGTCGTCGGCCATTCGTTCGCCGATCAGCGAGAAGAATTTTCGGTTGAGGTAGGGCCGGCCCCATTTGCGGCTGCCGGTGTCCATGTAGAAACGGAAGAAATCGTCCCAGACGGCTTCGGTCAAATCCCGCCCGGTCAGCCAGTCGATCTCGATGCCGTCGCCGAGTGCCTCGCGCCGCTCCTTGCGCAGGGCCTTGCGCTTGCGCGAGGCGAGGGTTTCGAGGAAGTCGTCATAGCTGGCGTAGCCCTCGTTGACGAAGTGGAACTGGGTGTCGGTGCGGTGGAGATAGCCGAGGTTTTCGAGCGCGAGGGCTTCTTCCTCCTGCGCGAAGGTGACATGTACCGACGAAATGCCGAGCCGGTCACCAAGCGTCTTTAGCCCTTCGCCGAGTGCGAGACGGATGGGCGCGGGATCGAGCGCGGCATCGGCCAGGAGGCGTGGGCCGGTTGCGGGGGTGAACGGAATTGCGACTTGGAGCTTGGGATAATACCGGCCGCCCGCGCGTTCGAACGCATCCGCCCAGCCATGGTCGAAGACGTATTCGCCCTGGCTGTGGGACTTGAGGTAACAGGGCACTGCGCCGATGAGGTCGCCATCAGCAGTTTCGAGCGCCAGGTGCTGCGATAGCCAGCCTGCGCGCGCGCCGACGCAGCCTGAGTCCTCGAGTGCGGACAGAAAGGCGTATGACAGAAAGGGATTGTAGGGCTCGGGACCGCCATGCGTGGCGGCGCCAAGCTTTGCCCAGTCGGTCGCTGCGATGCCCGCCATCCCGTCCACGACACGAATGACGAACCCGGCTTCACGCTCACTCATCGACCAGACATCCCGACCCGCTCATTCACTCTCTAGATACGAGCCGGGATAAAGGTTGCAAGTCCGCGTGGTCAGATCGGGCCGCGTCCGTCCGGATCGAAGCCTTCGAAGGTCATCTGGTCGGCATGTGCTGCCGTCAGTTCCTCGGACTTCTTGTCGCGAACGGTCCAGGTGATGACCGGAAGGCCGAGCTTTTCGCGCACGAAGGCGACGAAGGGGCTCGGCAGGTCGTGGACGCCGTAGGAGACGAAGTCGATCGGATGCGCCAGCATCGAGAAATGCGCCTCCAGCTCCTCGGGCTTGTTGCCGTGGGCGGTGAGGCCGACCGGAACGTCGCCCGCATCCGCGACGAGCTGGCGGATGAGCCAATGGTCGAAGGACATGACCGCGGCCTTGCCGTCATAGGCCTTGACCAGCGCGAGGACGGCGGCGGCGAGGCCGTCGTCACGGCCTTCGGTGCCCTTGAGCTCGATAACCAGAGGCACGCGGCCGGCGACGAGGTCGAGCAGTTCCTTCAGGGTCGGCGCGTGGTCGTCCGTGCCGCCGATGCGAAGGTCCGCCATCTCGCGGGCGGTCCGGTCGAGGACATGGCCCTCGGTTCCGGTCAGGCGCTTCAGATCATGGTCGTGGAAGACGACGGGGTTCCCGTCCGACGACAGATGGACGTCGCACTCGATCGCGTAGTTGCGGTCGATGGCGGCCTGGAAGGCGGAGAGCGTGTTCTCCCAGCGCGTCTTGTTCAGGTCGTGGAAGCCGCGATGGGCGATGGGGTGTGCGGTGAGCCAGGAAATGTCGGACATGCGTGCTCAGCCCTTCGCGATCTCAAAGATGGCTTCGACCTCGACCGCCGCGTCGAGCGGCAGTCGGGCGACGCCGACGGCGGCGCGGGCATGGCGGCCGGCCTCGCCGAGGACTTCCGCGAAGAGGTCCGACGCGCCGTTGGCGACGAGGTGGTGCTCGGTGAAGTCCGGATCGGAGGAGACGAAGACGGTGATCTTGACCAGCCGGGCGATGCGCTCGAGGTCGCCGAGGGCGGCTTTTGCCTGCGCGAGCACGTTGATCGCGCAGTGACGCGAGGCGATCTGACCGGTCGCGATCTCGACCTCTCGGCCAAGGCGACCGGTGGCCGCGAGCTTGCCGTTGTCGAACGGAAGCTGGCCGGAGGTGAAGAGCAGATCGCCTGTCACCATGAAGGGCAGGTAGTTGGCGGCGGGAGCGGCGGGAGCCGGCAGGGCGATGCCAAGCTTCTCCAGGCGGCTATTGATTGTGTCGGTCATCCTGTGATCCTTGTCGAAAGGCAAGCGGCGGCTGCATCGCCTCGCTTCTGCCACGAAAACGCTTTCAGGTGCCGGCCGAGCCGACCCAGCACCCAATCGGGAGAACCGAATGTCCCTGCCACGTCTTGCACTTCTGGCGACAATCGCCGCGCCATTCCTGCAAGGCCAGGCGTCGGCCGCGCCGCTCCTCCCGCATCGTGCGGTGTATGATCTCGGGCTCGACGATGCAACGGACAGTTCGGGAATCACAGGGCTTTCGGGCCGCATGGTCTATGAGTTCAACGGCTCTGCCTGCGAGGGCTACACCGTCACTTTCCGGTTCGTCACGCAGATCGAGGCGAACGAGACGACGCGCCTTACCGACCAGCAGACGACGACGTTCGAGGCCGGCGACGGCTCGGAGTTCTCCTTCGTCACGCGCTCCTTCATCGATCGCAATCTGGACAAGGAATCGCGCGGGTCGGCGCAGATGACCGATGACGGGACGAAGGTCGCGATCGAGATGCCGGAGCCGCAGGAGCACGCGCTCGAAAAGTCGCAGTTCCCGACACATCATCTGATCGAGGTGCTGGAAAAGGCGAATGCCGGCGAGAATTTCTATGAGACGACGATCTATGACGGTTCCGAGGACGGCGACAAGCTGATGACCACGACCGTCATCCTCGGCCAGAAGACCGGATTGGAGGAGGGCGACACCGAATCGGACGCGGTCGAGGCGATTGCGTCGGAGGAGTTCTGGCCGGTCGACATCGCCTATTTCGACCTGACCGACATTTCCGGCGAGGAAACGCCGACCTATCGCATCTCCATGAAGCTCTACGACAATGGCGTCACGCGCGACCTGACGATGGATTACGGCGACTTCGCCATCACCGGGCGGCTGGTCGATCTCGAACTCTTCGACGAGCCGGCCGACTGCGCCGAATGAGGCGGGTTGCATCGCGTCCTCATTGCCGCTATATGCGCGGCCATTCCACACACGGGTGATGGGTTTGGCGCCGGGAGAAATCCGGCCTCTACCTCCGGTGGCGGTTCATCCGCCTGACATCCGTGGAGGCTAACCGGAAAAGGAACCAACCATGGCTACGCCAGACTTCTCCATGCGCCAGCTTCTCGAAGCTGGTGTCCACTTCGGCCACCAGACCCACCGCTGGAATCCGAAGATGGCGCCCTATATCTTCGGCGCCCGCAACAACATCCACATCATCGACCTGTCGCAGACGGTTCCGCTCCTCAACCAGGCGCTGAAGATCGTTTCGGACACGGTCGCCCGTGGCGGACGCGTGCTGTTCGTCGGCACCAAGCGCCAAGCTTCGGAAATCGTCGCCGACGCGGCCGAACGCTCCGCGCAGTACTACGTCAATTCGCGTTGGCTGGGCGGCATGCTCACCAACTGGAAGACGATCTCGAACTCGATCCAGCGTCTGCGCAAGCTCGACGAGCTGCTCGCCGGCGAAGCCCAGGGCTTCACCAAGAAGGAGCGCCTGACGCTCGACCGCGAGCGCGAGAAGCTGAACCGCGCACTCGGCGGCATCAAGGACATGGGCTCGACGCCGGACCTGATGTTCGTGATCGACACCAACAAGGAAGCGATCGCGATCCAAGAAGCGCGCCGTCTCGGCATCCCGGTCGTCGCGATCATCGATTCGAACTGCGATCCGGACAAGGTCGACTACCCGATCCCGGGCAATGACGACGCCGCACGCGCGATCTCGTTCTATTGCGACCTGATCGCCAAGGCCGCCATCGACGGCATTGCGCGCCAGCAGGGCGCGATGGGCGTGGACGTCGGCGCTTCGGCCGAAGCGCCGGTCGAGCCGGCCCTCGACGAGACGCCTGCCGAAGAAGGCAAGGCCAGCTAAGGCTGTCCGCTGCATTGGACGAGGCGAACGGCGCACCTGGAATTCTCCACGGTGCGCCGCGCCATTTTATGAATTGACGAAATTGAAGAGGCGACGATGAGCATTTCTGCTGCACAGGTCAAACAGCTCCGCGACATGACGGGCGCGGGCATGATGGACTGCAAGACGGCCCTGTCCGAGACCAATGGCGACATCGAGGCCGCGGTCGACTGGCTGCGCGCCAAGGGTATTTCCAAGGCCGACAAGAAGGCCGGCCGCACGGCAGCCGAAGGCCTGGTCGGCGTTGCTTCCGATGCGACCAGCGCGGTCGTCGTCGAGGTCAATTCCGAGACCGACTTCGTTGCCCGCAACGATGCCTTCCAGACCATCGTGCGCAACATTGCCGAAGTGGCGCTGACGACCGACGGTTCGACCGATGCGCTCGGCGCCGCGACCTATCCGGGTTCGGAAAAGTCGGTCACCGATACGATCAAGGACGCGATCGGCACGATCGGCGAGAACATGAGCCTGCGCCGTTCGGCCAAGCTTACGGTTTCGAGCGGCGCTGTTGCGACCTATGTCCACAACGCCGTCGCCGACAATCTCGGCAAGCTCGGTGTGCTGGTCGCCATCGAGACGACCGGCAATGCCGATGCCGCCCGCGCCTTCGCTCGCCAGGTGGCCATGCACGTCGCTGCGACGAACCCGCTCGCGTTGACCGCCGAGGAAGTCGACGCGTCCGCCGTCGAGCGTGAAAAGGCAGTCTTCTCCGAGCAGGCCCGCCAGTCGGGCAAGCCGGAGAACATCATCGAGAAGATGGTCGAAGGCCGCCTGCGCAAGTTCTACGAGGAAGTCGTGCTCCTGAAGCAGGCCTTCGTCATGAACCCCGACGTGACCGTCGAGAAGGCGCTTGCCGATGCCGAGAAGGAAATCGGCGCGCCGGCGAAGCTGACCGGCTTCGTGCGCTTTGCGCTCGGCGAGGGCATCGAGAAGGAAGAAAGCGACTTTGCAGCCGAGGTTGCGGCGGTCGCCAAGAAGTAAGCAGTCGTCCTGCACAGAAACGAAGGGCATCGCCGGGTGACACGGCGGTGCCCTTTCATGTATCTGACACCCGGTTTCCCATTCACTGCGAGAAGAGAGTTTCATGAGCCACGCCCCGCGATACAAGCGCATCCTTCTCAAGGCGTCGGGCGAGGCCCTGATGGGATCGCAGGGCTTCGGCATCGACGTGTCGGTGGCCGACCAGATCGCCGCCGATATCTCCGAGGCGCGCAAGATGGGCGTCGAGGTGGCCGTGGTGATCGGCGGCGGCAACATCTTCCGCGGCGTGGCGGTGGCGTCCAAGGGCGGTGACCGGGTGACCGGCGACCACATGGGCATGCTCGCCACCGTCATCAATTCGCTGGCGCTGCGCACCTCGCTGATCAAGCTCGGAGTCGACGCGGTCGTCCTGTCGGCGATCGCCATGCCCGAACTTTGCGAAAGCTTCTCCCAGCGCCAGGCGACCGCCTATATGGACCAGGGCAAGGTGGTGATCTTCGCAGGCGGCACCGGCAACCCGTTCTTCACCACCGATTCCGCCGCCGCGCTGCGCGCTGCAGAGATCGGCGCGAACGCTTTGTTGAAGGGCACGCAGGTGGACGGCGTCTATTCCGCCGACCCCAAGAAGGACCCGACCGCGACGCGCTTCGAGACGATCACGCATGAGGAAGTGCTGGTCAAAGGCCTGGCGATCATGGACACGGCGGCGATTGCGCTTGCGCGTGAGAACCACATTCCGATAATCGTCTACTCGATTCATGAGCAGGGCGGTCTCGGCGCCATTCTGCGCGGGGAAGGGCGCTGCACGGTCGTCGCCGACGCCTGAGCGGCAGCGGACTTTCCAGAAAATGACGGGCCGGCAAGCCAGCCAAGGGCCAGATAAAAGACGGACCGGCGCTGCCGGCAGAGGAGACGAAGATGAGCGAAGGCGTGGACTTCAAGGACCTGCAGCGCAGGATGGACGGCGCGATCTCGGCATTCAAGCATGACCTCGCATCGCTGCGGACCGGCCGCGCCTCGAGCAATCTTCTCGATCCCGTCCTCGTTCAGGCCTATGGCTCGCCGATGCCGATCAACCAGGTCGCGACCGTGACAGTGCCGGAATCGCGGATGCTTGCAGTCTCCGTCTGGGACAAGCAGCTCGTCGGCGCGGTCGACCGCGCGATCCGGGAATCCAATCTCGGGCTCAATCCCATTGTCGACGGCAGCAATCTGCGCATTCCTCTGCCCGAACTCAACGAGGAGCGCCGCCGCGACCTCGTCAAGATCGCCCACCAATATACCGAGCAGGCCAAGGTGGCCGCGCGCCATGTGCGCCGCGACGGCATGGAAATCGCCAAGAAGGCGGAGAAGGACGGCGCGATCAGCCAGGACGATTCCAAGGTCCAGTCCGAGCGCGTGCAGAAGCTGACCGACGAGACGATCAAGCAGATCGACGGCCTTCTGGCCGAAAAGGAAGCCGAGATCATGCAGGTCTAGGTCGAACAGGACCTTTTCCCGAGCCTCGGAACTGGAGAGCCGGTGACCACTCCCGCGCATATCGCGATCATCATGGACGGCAACGGCCGCTGGGCGCAGGCGCGCGGGCTGCCGCGGGCTGCCGGGCATCGCGCCGGCGTCGAGGCCTTGCGCAAGACGGTTCGCAACGTAGGCGAGAGCGGCGTCAAATGGCTGACGCTATATGCGTTTTCCTCGGAGAACTGGTCGCGGCCCGCGTCCGAGATCAGCGACTTGATGGGCCTGCTCAAGCTGTTCATCCGCCGCGATCTGGCCGATCTCCATCGCCACGGCGTACGGGTGCGCATGATCGGCGGACGGGACACGCTCGAGCCCGATATTCGCCAACTGATCGACGAGGCCGAAACGCTGACGCGCGGCAATGACGCGATGAACCTCGTCATCGCCTTCAATTACGGCTCGCGCGACGAGATCGTGCGCGGTGCCCGGCACCTGGCGCAACTGGCGGCGGGCGGGCATCTCGATCCGCAATCGATCACGCCGGAAATGCTGAGCGGTGCGCTCGACACATCCGACATTCCCGATCCGGACCTGATCATCCGCACGAGCGGCGAGCAGCGCCTGTCCAATTTTCTTCTTTGGCAGGCGGCCTACAGCGAATTCGTGTTCCTGCCCTGCTTCTGGCCGGACTTCGACCGGGCCGAACTCGACCGGGCGCTGGCCTCGTTTGCCGGGCGCGAACGCAGGTTCGGCGCGGTCGATGCGCGCGGGGCGGTGTCTTGAGCCAGGCGGGGCAGACGTTCTTGACCAAGGAATTGCGGCTGCGCATCCTGTCGGCGATCGTGATGATCGCCGTGACGTTGATCGTCACCTGGGTCGGCGACTTCTCCTTCCGCATGCTGTGCGCCGGGATCGGCGCGGCCGTGTTCTACGAATGGCTCAAGATGGCCAAGGCGCACAGCACGGCGCCGGAGCGCCAGTTGTCGGGCCTTTTGATGGCGACCGCCGGGATCATCGTCCTGATGGCGCCCGGCGGAGCCTTGAGCTTCGTCATGGTCGGCGCGCTGGCCGTGCTGGCCCTTTTTGCTGCGCCGATGCTGGGTTCCACACGCTGGAACGCAGTCGGACTTGCCTATGCGAGCCTTGCCGCGCTGTCGCTGGCGCTGCTGCGTGGAGGAGAGGTCGAGGGACTGAAGACCGTCGTCTTCGTCTTCGTCGTCGTGTGGGCGACAGACATCATGGCCTATTTCGTCGGCCGGACGTTCGGCGGTCCCAAGCTTGCCCCCGCGATTTCGCCCGGCAAGACCTGGAGCGGGGCTCTGGGGGGAACGGTGTTCGCGCTCGTCTTCGGCATGTTTGCCGCCTTCATGATGGAAACGCGACTGCCTGTCGGGGCGCTGCTTGTCCTGATCGTCGCGCTTTCGGTCGCCTCCCAGGCCGGGGACCTCTTCGAATCGTGGCTCAAGCGCCGCTTCCAGGTGAAGGATTCGAGCAAGCTCATTCCCGGTCACGGCGGGGTGATGGACCGGGTCGATGGTCTGGTTGCCGCAAGCCTGCTGCTTTACGTGATCGGGGCGGTGCTGGCCGATCCCGACCGGCCGGCGCTGGCATTCTTTTGATCGGTGGGCCGACGCGCGTCGGCAGAGCCACCGAAACGCCGCGATTTGTCCGCAACGGGCATGGCGAACGATGACATTGAAGGGGCGGTGAATTGGATTTCCTGACGGGCATATTCGGATCGGGCGGGCTCATCCTCGGCACGCTGGTCCCCTTTCTCCTCGTGCTCGCGGTCGTCGTCTTCGTCCACGAGATGGGCCACTATCTGGTCGGCCGCTGGTGCGGGATTGGCGTGGAAGCCTTCTCGATCGGATTCGGTCCGGAAATCTTCGGTTTCAACGACAGGCGCGGAACGCGCTGGAAGATCTCGGCGGTGCCGCTCGGCGGCTACGTCAAATTCGTCGGCGACATGAGCGTGACGAGCGAGCCGGACGCGGAAGCGACGGCGCAGTTGACCGAAGAACAGCGCAGGGTCGCGTTCCATACGCAGCCGGTCTGGAAGCGGGCCGCGACGGTCGCGGCCGGCCCGATCTTCAACTTCCTCCTGACGATTGCCGTCTTTGCCGTGATGTTCACCGCTTATGGCCGGTTCGTCTCGGAGCCGACCGTTGCCGAGATCCGTCCCGACAGTCCGGCCGCGGAGGCGGGCTTCGAGCCGGGCGACCGCTTCGTGACCGTCAACGGCACGCGAATCTCGACTTTCGGCGACGTGCAGCGCGTCGTCTCCGCGCGCGCGGGCGACGAACTCAGCTTCGTCATGCTGCGCGACGGATCGGAAATCGAGCTGCGGGCGACACCGGAACTGTCCGAACAGACCGACGCGCTCGGCAACACGATTCGCATCGGCATCATCGGCGTCGTCAACAACGAGGAACTGGGCCAGCCGCGCCAGATCGTCTACGGGCCGGTCGAGGCTCTGGGTGCGGCCGTCACCGAGACGGGGCAGATCATCGCGCGTACGGGGCATTTCCTGCAGCGCTTCGTGGCCGGTCGGGAGGACAGGTGCCAGCTCGGCGGGCCGGTGCGCATCGCCGAGATGTCCGGGCAGGCGGCCTCGCTCGGGCCGATGTGGCTGGTGCAGCTCATCGCTCTTTTGTCGGTCGGGATAGGTTTCCTCAACCTTCTGCCCATTCCCCCACTGGACGGCGGCCATCTGGTCTTCTATGCCGCTGAAGCCGTTCGCGGACGACCGGTTTCGGAACGGGTGATGGAGGGGTTCTACAAGGTGGGGATGCTCGCCGTCCTGGGCTTCATGGCGTTCGTTTTCTGGAACGACATATTCGGCTGCTGACGGCTCAACACCCTGAAAATTCAGGCTCCATTTACCATGGATGGGAATTTGCGTGACGCGAATGCCACGCTTTCGGACTTAGTAAATGCAAATTAACCGGCAGCCTTGCGTGTAGGGAAAATCCGGTTAATACCGTATGGGGTTTGCGGCTCAGTTCCGTCATTCTCGCGACGGGGACAACGAGAACAAAAGGTTTCTAAGCCAAATGAAGGCAGCTTCGAATTTCAAGAGCGCCGCTTCGGCGATTGCACTTTCCACCGCTCTGGCGGCGGTCGGCACCGTTGCCGTGCAGCTCGCAAGCACGACCGCAGCATATGCGGCAGTCGTCAGCAGCATCGACGTGCGGGGGAATCAGCGCGTCAGCGACGAGACGGTGATCGGCAATCTCGGCATCCAGCCGGGCGTCCAGTTCGACAGCGCGGACATCAACGCGGCCGTCGTGCGCCTTTTCGAGACGCGGCTGTTCTCCGACGTGCGCATCAACCAGTCCGGCTCGACGCTGGTGGTCGAAGTTTCCGAATATTCGATCGTCAACCAGGTGCTGTTCCAGGGCAATTCGCGCGTCAAGGACGATGCGCTGACGGCCGCCGTTCAGCTTCGGCCGCGCGGCGCCTACTCGGCCGACGCGATGAATTCCGACATCGAAGCGATTCGCCAGGCCTATGCCCGCGTCGGTCGCGACGACACGACGGTGACCGCGCAGACGGTCGACCTCGGCGACAACCGCGTCAACGTCGTCTACCAGATCCAGGAAGGCGACCGGACCAAGATTGGTTCCATCACCTTCGAAGGCAACCAGGCGTTCAGTGACGGCCGCCTGCGCGACGTCGTCTCGACCCGCCAGTCGAACTTTCTGTCCTGGCTGACGCGCAACGACATCTATGATGCCGACCGCCTGCGTGCGGACGAGGAAACGCTGCGCCGCTTCTACTACAACCGCGGCTACGCCGATTTCCGCGTCCTGTCTTCGGATGCGCAGTTCAACGAAGCCGCTAACGAATATTCGATCGTCTTCACCATCGACGAAGGCCAGCGCTATACGTTCGGCAATGTTGCGATCGAAAGCTCGATCCCCGGCGTCGATGCGGAAAGCTATCGCCGCAGCATCGATACGCGCGAAGGCCGCGTCTACAACGCCGCGGACGTCGAAAGCTCCATCGTCGGCCTGACGGAAGACGTCGCCGGCTCGGGCTATGCGTTCGCGCAGGTCACGCCGCGCGGCAACCGCAATTTCGAGAACCGCACGATCGACGTCGTCTATACGGTCGACGAAGGCCCGCGCGCCTATGTCGAGCGGATCGAAATCCGCGGAAACACCCGCACGCGTGACTATGTCATCCGCCGCGAGTTCGACCTGAGCGAGGGCGACGCCTTCAACCAGATTCTCGTGCAGCGCGCGCGCCGTCGTCTTGAGCGTCTCGATTTCTTCGAGTCGGTCAACATCGCGACCGCGCCCGGCTCTCAGCCCGACCAGGTCGTGCTGGTGGTCGAAGTCGTCGAGAAGGCGACCGGCGAGTTCTCGATCGGTGCCGGCTATTCGACCGGCGAGACGATCAATCGCGGCGCCGGCGTTTCCGTGGAGGGCTCGGTCAGCGAGCGCAACTTCCTCGGTCGCGGCCAGTTCATCCGCGTCGCCGCATCGGGCGGCCGCGATTCGCGCGACTACTCGCTGTCGTTCACGGAGCCCTATTTCCTCGGACGCCGCATCTCGGCCGGTTTCGACATCTTCCGCCAGACGCGTGAATTCGACACCTATGAGAGCCAGGTCGATGGCGGCACGATCCGCTTCGGTCTGCCGATCACCGAGGCACTGAGCACGCAGCTCGCCTACAACTACACGCGTGAGTCCTATGATTACCGCGACGGTTGCCTCGATTCCTCCGGTGCTTTCGATCCCTCGCTGTGCAACATCTCG
Organism: Aliihoeflea sp.; assembly: GCF_052435475.1. Taxonomy (NCBI): domain Bacteria; kingdom Pseudomonadati; phylum Pseudomonadota; class Alphaproteobacteria; order Hyphomicrobiales; family Phyllobacteriaceae; genus Aliihoeflea; species Aliihoeflea sp. The sequence goes on along the minus strand of NZ_JBQVMV010000008.1, from coordinate 42,455 downwards.
CCTGTCCTGCAGAGCGCGATCGAATCGCAGAGCCCGTGGATCAAGTCGTCGGTCAGCGGCGGTCTGATCTACAACACGATCGACAACATGCAGAACCCGCGTGACGGCTTCTATGCCACGTTCACGACGGAAGTCGCCGGGCTCGGCGGCGATGCGAACTGGGTCAAGTTCACGACGCGCGGCAATTACTACCGGACGCTGTCGGAAGAACTCGATCTCGTCGGCGTGCTGACGGCTGGTGCGGGCCACATCGAAGGCTTCGGCGATGACGGCCTGCGCGTCTTCGACCTGTTCCGCTCGAACGACCGCATCATCCGCGGCTTCGACTTCAACGGAATCGGGCCCTATGACGTGACGAACGGGACGATCGACCATCTCGGTGGCACGACCTATTTCCACGCTTCGGCCGAGGCGCAGTTCCCGTTCCCGGCGCTGCCGCAAAGCCTGGGTCTGCGCGGTGCGGTGTTCGCCGATGCTGCCACGCTTCACGGCAACGACTTCACGGCTCTCGGAACCGGCGCATCGCTTCGCGCTTCGGTCGGTGCGGGCATTCTCTGGGCGTCGCCCTTCGGTCCGATCCGCGTCGACTACGCGGTTCCGGTCGCCAAGGAAGACACGGACGAAGTCCAGAATTTCAGCTTCGGCATCTCGACCCGGTTCTAAGGGTGGGACGCTTTTCGGGGCGGGTTGCGCCCCGAAAGTGCAGGCATGAATGACAGATCCGCTCTTCTTTGAGCCGGCACGAACCTTTTCGGTTGGCGAGATCGCTGCGCTTACGGGCGCGGATCTCGCCAATGCCGCTTACGCCGAAACGCCGGTCAGCCGTATCGCTCCCGTCTCGGAGTCGGGTGAGGGGGCGCTCGTGTTCGTGGATGGCAAGCGCAATGCGCACCATCTGACGGGCCTGAAGGCGACTGCCGTGCTGTGCACGTCCGATATCGCCGATCAGGTTCCCCCCGGAGTGGCTGTCCTTGTCACCCGCAAGCCGCAATACGCGTTTGCAACCGTCGGGCGCCTGCTTTTCCCGACGGCCGCCAAGCCAGCTGCGCTGACGTCGGAGACCGGAATTTCGGATCGCGCCTATGTCGACCCGACCGCGCAGGTCGAAGACGGAGCGATCATCGAGCCGGGTGCCGTCGTCGGAGCGGGGGCGCATGTCGGCTCCGGAACCGTCGTCGCACCCAACGCCGTCATCGGGCGCAATTGCCGGGTCGGGCGCGATTGCTATATCGGCCCCAACGTTTCCGTTCAGTATGCGCTGGTCGGTAATCGCGTGCTGATCTATGGCGGCGCGCAGATCGGGCAGGATGGGTTCGGCTTCGTCACCGGTCCGCGCGGACCGGAGAAGATGCCGCAGATCGGCCGGGTCATCATCCAGGACGATGTCGAGATCGGCGCGAACACGACCGTCGATCGCGGGGCGATGTCCGATACCGTGATCGGCGAGGGCAGCAAGATCGACAATCTCGTGCAGATCGCCCACAATGTACGTCTGGGGCGTGGCTGCGTGATCGCCGGCCATTGCGGTCTGTCGGGCTCGGTGACGCTCGGCGACTACGTGATGCTCGGCGGACGTGTCGGGCTTGCCGACCATGTCACGATCGGAACCGGTGCCGCGGTCGCGGCGGCCAGCGGCGTCATGCACGACATTCCGGACGGCGGCAGGTGGGGCGGGATGCCCGCCCAGCCGATGAAGGACTTCTTCCGCGAAGTCACCTATATCCGCAAACTCGTATCCGGCTCGCGAAAGGCCAAGGAAGGCGGCGATGACTGACGGCAATCCGACGACGCTCGACACTTTGACCATCCAGGACTTGCTGAAGCTTCTGCCGCATCGCTATCCGTTCCTGCTGGTCGACAAGATCATCGAGATCAATGGCGACGAATCGGCCATCGGGATCAAGAACGTGACGATGAACGAGCCGCATTTCACCGGCCACTTCCCGGAATTCCCGGTGATGCCGGGGGTGCTGATCATCGAGGCGATGGCGCAGACCGCCGGGGCGATCTGCATCAACAAGACGGCTGCCGAAACGCCGTCTCTGGTCTATTTCATGACGATCGACGGCGCGAAGTTCCGCAAGCCGGTGGTGCCGGGCGACCGGCTCGAAATGCATGTGAAGAAGCTGAAGCAGCGCGGAAATATCTGGCGCTTCGGCTGCGAGGCCATCGTTGACGGCGCCAAGGTCGCGGAGGCGGAGATTTCCGCCATGATGTCGGCCAAGCAGGGCTGACGGCATGGCCGACGAGACGTTCATCCATCCCTCGGCGGTCGTCGAGACCGGCGCCAAGCTGGGTCTCGGTGTTCATGTCGGGCCGTTCTGCCATGTTGGGCCGGATGCCGAGATCGGCGATCGGGTGCGGATGGTGAGCCATGTCACGGTGCTCGGCGCGACGACGATCGGCGCCGATTGCAGGATCTGGCCGAATGCCGTTCTCGGCGGACCGCCGCAAAGCGTGCGGCATAAGGGCGGGCGCACGACGCTGACGGTTGGCACCAATTGCGAAATCCGCGAGGGCGTCACCTTCAATCTCGGCACCGACACGTCGCGGGGCGCGACGACCGTCGGCTCGAACGGCTATTTCATGGCGCAGTCGCATGTCGCGCATGACTGCATCGTCGGCGACAACGTCACCATGGCGAACTCCACCGCGCTCGGCGGGCATAGCGAGATCGGCGACTTCGTCACGATCGGGGGGCTTGCTGCCGTGCATCAGTTCGTGCGCGTCGGCCACCACGCCTTCATCGGCGGCTATGCTGCCGTCGTCGGTGACGTAATCCCATATGGGATGGCGGTCGGCGACCGGGCAAAGCTGCGCGGGCTGAACGTCATCGGCATCAAGCGGTCGGGCCATTCGCGCGCCGAACTGATGGAAATGCGCGCCGCCTACAAGATGCTCTTCGCGCCGGGGCGGACGCTCGCCGAAGCGATCCCGCTGGTTGCCGCCGAATATGGTCATGCGCCCGCAGTCGCCGACATCCTCGCCTTCCTGCAGGCGCGCGGGAAGCGCTACTTCACGGTGCCGGCCCTGAGCGATCGGGGCGTCGAAACCGATGACGAGGATTGACCCGGCCGGGGGCCGGATCGGGCTGATCGCGGGCAGCGGACGGCTGCCAATCGAAATCATCGAGAGCCTCGATGCGCGTGGCATGCGACCCTTCCTCATCCTGATCGATGGCGAGGCGGAGCCGCTGCCGCTCTTCACAAGCCATGAGCATGGTTGGCTGCGGGTCGAGGATTTCGGCCGGCTGGTGCCGATGCTCAAATCGGCCGGGGTCGAACGGGTTGTGATGGCGGGCGGGGTCGCGCGTCGCCCGGCTTTGAAGTCGATCCGGTGGTCGTGGTCGCTCGTCTCGATGCTGCCGCGGCTCGTCAGGGCGCTGGCATCCGGCGACGACGTTCTCTTGCGCACCATCATCGGTCATCTGGAAGCACACGGCATCGCGGTCGTCGGTGCGCATGAACTGGCGCCCGATCTGCTCGCAGGCGTCGGCCTGATTGCCGGGCCGAAGCCTTCGGCGGCCGACATGCGGGATGTTCGCGCCGCGGCGCAAGCGGCGCACGCGATCGGCGCGCTCGATATCGGGCAGGCCACGATTGCGATCGGGGGACGAGCGGTCGCGCTCGAAGGCATCGAGGGAACCGAAGGGCTGATCGAACGCGTTGCCGGCATGCGCGGCCACGGCCGGCTTGCCGGACGCAGCGGCGGCGTGCTCGTCAAATGCGCCAAGCCCGCGCAGGATTTGCGCGCCGACCTGCCGGCCATCGGGCCGGATACGGTCGACGCCGTATTTGCGGCCGGATTGAACGGTATCGCGCTCGACGCGGAGCGGGCGTTCATCCTGGATTTCGCAACGACCGTGGCGCGCGCGAAAGCGCACGGCGTCTTCATCTATGGCCTGAAGGGTGACGATTGATGCAGGCTTTGAAGATCGCCATCGTGGCCGGCGAAGAATCGGGTGACCTGCTGGGGGCCGATCTCGTCGATGCGATTGCGCGCCTGACGGGGCGGCCGATCGAACTCGTCGGCGTCGGCGGGCGGCATCTGGAAGCGCGCGGGCTCAACTCTTTCTTTGACGGATCGCAGATCGCATTGATGGGCGTGACCGCCGTCGTCAAGGATTTGCCGCGGCTGATCGGCCGGCTGAACCAAACCGCCAAGGCGATCGCGGCGGAGCGGCCGGACTGCCTCATCACCATCGACAGCCCGGAATTCTCGCTGCGCGTCGCGCGCAAGGTGCGCGCGATCGTGCCCACGATCCCGACCGTTCACTATGTCTGCCCGAGCGTGTGGGCGTGGCGGCCGGGCAGGGCGGTGGAGATGAAGCCCTATATCGACCACATCTTGTGCCTGCTGCCGTTCGAGCCGGGCGAACTCGAGCGGCTCGGCGGGCCGTCCGGCACGTTTGTCGGCCACCGGTTGACGCAGGATGCTGGCTTGCGCCATGCCGCCGCCGCGCAGATGACGCGCGGCGATCCGGCCTGGGGGACGAAGTCGCTGCTGGTTCTGCCCGGCTCGCGCCGGGCGGAAGTGACGAGCTTGATCGGGCCGTTCGGCGAGACGGTGAAGGAACTCGTCGCGCGCGGAAACCGGTTCGAGGTGGATATTCCGACCGTGCCGAAGGTCGCGGCGCTGGTTCACGACGCAATCGCCGACTGGCCGGTGCCGACGCGGATCATCGAGGATGCAGAAGGCAAGTACGGCGCATTCGCGCGGGCGGATGCGGCGCTTGCCGCTTCCGGCACGGTGTCGCTCGAACTCGCGCTGGCGCGGGTTCCGCTGGTTGCCTGCTACAAGACCGATGCGATCTGGCGTGCGTTGATGAGTCTCGTAAAGACCTGGTCGGCTTCGCTGCCGAACCTCATCGCCGACTGGCCGGTCGTGCCCGAATATTACAACGAGTATGTGCGGCCGGGGAATCTCGCGCGGGCGATCGAGCAGATCTGGGCGGCGACGCCGGCGCGCGCAACGCAGATGCACGGTTTCGACATCGTCGCGCAGCGGCTCCACACCGAACGGCCCGCGGGCGAGATCGGCGCCGAGGCTGTCCTGGCGACGATCGAAGCGCAGCACCGGCATTGGCAGTAGGCATTCGCGGCAACGAAAAAGGGCGGCCCGAGAGCCGCCCTTCGCATTTCAAACGCGGTCCGATCAGACCGAATAGTACATGTCGAACTCGATCGGGTGCGGCGTCATTTCGAAACGCAGCACTTCGGCCATCTTGAGCTCGATGTAGGAATCGATCTGGTCGTCGTCGAACACGCCGCCGGCCTTCAGGAACCCGCGATCCTTGTCGAGCGAGGTCAGCGCTTCGCGCAGCGAACCGCAGACGGTCGGGATCTTCTTCAGTTCCTTCGGCGGCAGATCGTAGAGATCCTTGTCCATGGCCTGGCCCGGGTGGATCTTGTTCTTGATGCCGTCGAGGCCAGCCATCAGCATCGCCGAGAAGGCGAGGTACGGATTGGCGGTCGGATCGGGGAAGCGGACCTCGACGCGCTTGGCCTTCGGCGAGTTGCCGAACGGAATGCGGCAGGAGGCCGAACGATTGCGTGCCGAATAGGCGAGCAGAACCGGGGCTTCGAAACCGGGGACCAGACGCTTGTAGGAGTTGGTCGAGGGGTTGGTGAAGGCGTTGAGCGCCTTGGCGTGCTTGATGATGCCGCCGATGAAGAACAGGCAGTTCTCCGACAGGCCCGCATATTCGTTGCCGGCGAAGGTCGGCTTGCCGCCCTTCCAGATCGACATGTGGACGTGCATGCCCGAGCCGTTGTCGCCGTAGATCGGCTTCGGCATGAAGGTCGCCGTCTTGCCGTAGGCGTTGGCGACCTGGTGGATGACGTATTTGTAGATCTGCATCTTGTCGGCGTTGCGGGTCAGCGCGTCGAACTTGATGCCGAGCTCATGCTGGGCGGCAGCCACTTCGTGGTGGTGCTTTTCGACGACGACGCCCATTTCCGACATGACCGAGAGCATCTCGGAGCGCATGTCCTGGAGAGAATCGATCGGCGGAACCGGGAAATAGCCGCCCTTGACGCGCGGACGGTGACCGAGGTTGCCGGTCTCGTATTCGGAATCGTCGTTGGACGGCAGTTCCGAGGAGTCGAGCTTGAAGCCGGTATTGTAGGGATCGGCCTTGTACTTGACGTCGTCGAAGACGAAAAATTCGGCTTCCGGGCCGACATAGACCTCGTCGCCGAAGCCTTCCGAACGCAGATAGGCCTCGGCCTTCTTGGCGGTCGTGCGCGGATCGCGATTGTAGGCCTCGCCCGAGACGGGGTCGAGAATGTCGCAGACTATGACCATGGTCGACTGCGCGAAGAACGGGTCCATGTGGGCCGTCTCGGTGTCGGGCATCAGCACCATGTCGGACTCATTGATGGCCTTCCAGCCGCCGATCGACGAGCCGTCGAACATGACGCCATCGGCGAACATGTCTTCGTCGACGGCCGCGATGTCCATCGTCACGTGCTGCAGCTTGCCCTTGGGATCGGTGAAGCGCAGGTCGACGAACTTGACGTCCTCGTCCTTGATCCGCTTGAGGATGTCATTTGCTGTGGTCATTTTCAGTTTCCCTGTAGTTGAACTTTGAAATCCCTGATCGGCCCGCGCCCTAGATGGCGTCGATGCCGGTCTCTCCCGTCCGGATGCGCACGACTTCCTCGACATTTGAGACGAAGATCTTGCCGTCGCCGATCCGCCCCGTCTGCGCCGCCTTGCGAATCGCCTCGATCGCCTGTTCGACATGGTCATCGCCGAGCACGACCTCGATCTTCACCTTGGGAAGAAAATCGACGACGTATTCGGCACCCCGATAAAGCTCGGTGTGACCCTTCTGACGGCCAAAGCCCTTCGCCTCGGTCACGGTGATGCCCTGAAGCCCGTCTTCCTGATGAGCTTCCTTCACCTCGTCGAGATTGAAAGGCTTGTTGATCGCCTCGATCTTTTTCATGCGAAATTGGCCTCCGATACGATAAAAACGAGGCTGACAGTCCCGTTTCGCCGAAAAGAATGCACGGTCCGTGCCAGTTTTAGCGATTCCGCGTCTCGTTTTCGGGTTTTTTGCAGAAAGTCGCGATTGCCGCGCTGGCCACAGACGAGCAAGCATGATGGCAGCGGAAAACGGGTACGGTCCGAGAGAATGTTGATCGTCGATGTGCACATGAAACAGGCAAAGTGCGAGCATAATGGGCAATGACTGATCCTCTCGCCAAAACGCCACTTCGCAATCTCCCTGAGCTTTGGGCGGCGCACTTACCCCGGCCGGCGCGCGATGCGCACAAATATCGACGCGGCCACGTTCTGGTGTTTTCCGGCGGGCCGCTGAACACCGGCGCTGCGCGGCTGTCGGCGAAAGGTGCGGCGCGGGCAGGAGCGGGCGCGGTCACCGTCGGATCGTCGCGCAATGCGCTGGCTGCGAATGCGGCGCATCTGACGTCGACCATGTTGGCGGAGATCGACGATGTCGGTTCGCTTCGGACGTTCCTGGAAGAGCGTTTGCCGGCGGCGGTGGTCATCGGTCCGGCGTTTGGGGTGGGCGGGAAGTGCCGGGCGTTTGTCGAGACAATCCTGACGAGTCCCGTTGGGGCCAGGAGCGCGACAGCGGTTCTGGACGCGGATGCGCTCACCTCGTTCAAGGACGAGGCGGATGCCCTCTTCGGGCTGATCGTCCGCTCCGAGTGGCAGGTCGTCCTGACCCCGCATGAGGGCGAGTTCAGGCGGCTATTTGGGGATAAGGCGGAGGGTCTGAAGGCGGATCGCGCGTGCCAGGCGACGCGGCGCTCGGGTGCGATCGTCGTCTATAAAGGGCCGGATACGACGATTGCCGCGCCGGATGGACGCATTGCCGTCAACGAGAACGGTTCGCCCTGGCTGGCGACCGCGGGTTCCGGCGACGTGCTGGCAGGGATAATCGCGGGATTGTCCGGGCAGGGGATGCCGGCATTCGAGGCGGCGTGCGCCGCCGCCTGGATACACGCAGAGGCCGGAACGCGCTTCGGGCCGGGGCTGATCGCCGATGATCTGCCGGACATGCTGCCGGCGATCCTGCGCGAACTCTTATGAGTTCACCCGTTCCATGAAGGCTTGCGCGGCCTGCGGCGCGCGGACTTTGCCTTCGTGGATAAAATAGACGAACACGTCGCGAGGGCGCTTTTCCGGGGTCGATTTCGGGTCGGCCTTCGACAATTCGACCGGCTCGCCGCCCGCCGCCCAGATGCGCGCGCGCTCCGCCCACTGGTCGAGTTCGGCTGGCGGGTAGGCAGTCGGCACGTCGTCCTCGCCCTTTTGCAGGCGGGCGTAGACGAAGTCCGACGTCACATCGGCGATTTCCGGATAGGTGTGGTGATCGGCATAACAGATCGCCGACTTGTACTTCCGCGCGAGCGCGACGAATTCGGGCACCGCGAAGCTCTCGTGACGCACTTCGAGCACATGGCGGAAGGAAACTCCGTCGCGGCTTTCGGGAAGGAGCTTCAGGAAACCTTCGAAATCGTCGGCCTCGAACTTTTTTGTCGGAGCGAACTGCCAGACGATCGGGCCGAGCTTGTCGCCCATCTCGGCGACGCCGGTATCGAAGAAGCGCTGCATCGATTCACCGGCTTCCGACAGCACCTTGCGATTGGTGACGAAGCGGTTGCCCTTGACTGAAAAGACGAAGCCCTCGGGGACGTCCGCCGCCCATTTGGCGAAGGTCTCGGGCGTCTGGCCGCGATAGTAGGTGCCGTTGATCTCGATCGTCGGAATCTGCCGGCTGGCAAACTCGAGTTGCTTCTTCTTCGCGAGCTTGTCGGGATAGAAGGTGCCTTCCCACGGCTCGAACGTCCAGCCACCGATGCCCGCGCGGATTTTGCCTGGCATGGTCATTCCGCCGCCTCGGCCTTGCCAATGATGGGCCGGCGTTCAAGGAGTTCCTTGAGGAACTGGCCGGTGTAGCTTTTCGGCTCGGCGACGACTTCTTCGGGCGTGCCGGAGGCGACGAGCTGGCCGCCGCCATCGCCGCCTTCGGGGCCGAGGTCGAGGACCCAGTCGGCGGTCTTGATGACTTCGAGATTGTGCTCGATGACGACGACCGTGTTGCCTTGGTCGACGAGCTCGTGCAGCACTTCGAGCAGCTTGGCGACGTCGTGGAAGTGGAGGCCGGTGGTCGGCTCGTCGAGGATGTAGAGCGTCTTGCCGGTCGCCTTGCGCGACAGTTCCTTGGCGAGCTTGATGCGCTGCGCCTCGCCGCCCGACAGCGTCGTCGCCTGTTGGCCGATATGGATGTAGCCGAGGCCGACCTTCTTCAGCGTCTCCATCTTGTCGCGGACGGCCGGCACGGCGGCGAAGAAGTCGACGCCTTCCTCGACCGTCATGTCGAGCACGTCGGCGATCGACTTGCCCTTGAAGGTGACGTCGAGCGTCTCGCGATTGTAGCGCTTGCCGTGGCAGACATCGCAGGTGACGTAGACGTCGGGCAGGAAGTGCATCTCGATCTTGATGACGCCGTCGCCCTGGCACGCCTCGCAGCGGCCGCCCTTGACATTGAACGAGAACCGGCCCGGCTGGTAGCCGCGCGCTTTGGCCTCCGGCAGGCCCGCGAACCAGTCGCGGATCGGCGTAAAGGCCCCGGTGTAGGTTGCCGGGTTGGAGCGCGGGGTGCGGCCGATGGGTGACTGATCGATGTCGATGACCTTGTCGAGGAATTCGAGACCTTCGATTCTTTCGTGCTCGGCAGGGTGCTCTCTTGAGCCCATGATCCGCCGCGAGGCGGCCTTGAAGAGCGTCTCGATGAGGAAGGTCGACTTGCCCCCGCCCGAAACGCCCGTGACGGCGGTGAAGGTGCCGAGCGGAATTTCGGCGGTGACATCGCGCAGATTGTTGCCACGCGCTCCGACGACCTTGATGCGCTTGCCCTTTTTCGATTTCCGGCGCTCGGCCGGAAGAGGAACGCCCAGCGAGCCGGACAAATATTGACCGGTCAGCGAGTTCGGGTTGGCCATGATCTCGGACGGTTTGCCCTCGGCAATGACGTTTCCACCATGGATGCCGGCGGCGGGGCCGATGTCGACGACATGATCGGCCTGCAGGATCGCGTCCTCGTCGTGCTCGACGACGATGACCGTGTTGCCGAGGTCGCGCAGGTGCTTCAGCGTGTCGAGGAGACGCGCATTGTCTCGCTGGTGAAGGCCGATGGATGGCTCGTCCAGCACGTAGAGCACGCCGGTGAGGCCGGAGCCGATCTGCGAGGCGAGGCGAATGCGTTGGCTCTCGCCACCCGACAGCGTGCCGGAATTGCGCGACATGGTAAGATAGTCGAGGCCGACATCGTTCAGGAAGCGCAGGCGTTCGCGGATTTCCTTCAGAATGCGGACGGCGATCTCATTGTGCTTTTCGTTGAGCGCCTTTGGCAGTTCCTCGAACCAGCCGACCGCCTTGCGGATCGACATCTCGGTGACCTGGCCGATGTGGTGGCCGGCGATCTTGACCGCCAGCGCTTCGGGCTTCAGCCGGTAGCCGTTGCAGGCCGGGCAGGGGGTGGCCGACATGAAGCGCTCAATCTCCTCGCGCATCCAGGCGGATTCGGTTTCCTTCCAGCGGCGCTGAAGGTTCGGGATCACGCCCTCGAAGGTCTTCGATGTCTTGTAGTTGCGCATGCCGTCATCATAGGAGAACTCGACCTTGCGCGAGCCGGTGCCGTGGAGGATGGCGTTGCGGCCTTCCTCACCGATGTCGCGCCAGCGGTCGCCGATCTTGAAGCCATAGGCGCGGCCGAGACCTTCGAGGGTCTGGACGTAATAGGGCGAGGACGATTTTGCCCAGGGCGCGACGGCGCCCTCGCGCAGCGATACGTGTTCCTCGGGAACGATGAGCGATGGATCGATCGCCTTCTGGCTGCCGAGGCCGTCGCAGGTCGGGCAGGCGCCGAAGGGGTTGTTGAACGAGAACAGGCGCGGCTCGATCTCGGGAATGGTGAAGCCGGACACCGGACACGCGAACTTTTCGGAGAACAGGATGCGCTCATGCGTCTCGTTCTTTGACTTGTTGACGGCGTCGGCGCCCGTCATCTCCTCGCCCAACTGCTTGTCGGCGAACTCGGCGATGACGAGACCTTCGGCAAGACGCAGCGCGGTTTCCATCGAATCCGCGAGCCGCGTCGCCAGGTCGCCGCGCACCACGATACGGTCGACCACGACGTCGATGTCGTGCTTGTATTTCTTGTCGAGGGCCGGGACGTCCGCGATCTCGTAGAAGGTGCCGTCGACCTTCACGCGCTGGAAGCCCTTCTTCATAAGCTCAGCGAGTTCCTTCTTGTACTCGCCCTTCCGGCCGCGCACGATCGGCGCCAGGATATAGAGACGCGTGCCTTCCTCGATTTCGAGCACCCGGTCGACCATCTGGCTGACCGTCTGGCTCTCGATCGGAAGGCCGGTCGCGGGCGAATAGGGAATGCCGACACGCGCGAAGAGCAGGCGCATGTAATCGTAGATCTCGGTGACGGTGCCGACCGTCGAACGCGGGTTCTTCGACGTCGTCTTCTGCTCGATCGAGATGGCGGGGGACAGGCCGTCGATCTGGTCGACGTCCGGCTTCTGCATCATTTCCAGGAACTGGCGGGCATAGGCCGAGAGGCTCTCGACATAGCGGCGCTGGCCTTCGGCATAGATTGTGTCGAAGGCGAGCGAGGACTTGCCGGAGCCCGACACACCCGTCATGACGATCAGGCTATCGCGCGGCAGATCGATATCGAGATTCTTCAGATTGTGCTCGCGCGCGCCGCGCACGGAAATGAATTTGTGGTCCGCCATGAGCCGAACGTCGCCTTCCTGATTGCGATGCCGGGAATTTGCCGTCCGGCCAAGCCGCACATGTAGGTATTCCCGCGCTTCCGTCGAGGGCGGCACGCAGGCTAGTTTCTTTTGCTGCTTTTCAATCGCCGCTTCAAGCGAAAAGAACGAAGAAGGAACATGCTCCTGACATCGATTTCGCCTTGACCTAACGGCGGGGTGAGGGCACGATGAAACCGTCAGCCGATCAAGGTCGGCGACGCCCGAGAGACAATCACGAGGTGAGGCATGACTCCACCGGATAGGCTCTTCTGACTGCCTGACGCAGTCGCGCCGACCGCTTGTCGGTGATCAATCCAAAATCAGAGACGATTGTCGAACGACGTCTAGTCGCTTTCGAAATAATATATCGATACTCGGATATCGATACCGTTGCCCAAGAGGCGACAAGAAGGCCCCTCGAACCCTTGATGGTCGGGGGGCTTTGCTTTTCGCGAGCGCTGGATTTTCGCTTGATCCCAGCTTCGAGTTTCGATAGAACAAAATAAGAACATGTTTGTTGTGGAACGTCGGCACTTCGCCGGAGCGTCGTCGGGCGGCATCCATTATGGTGCCGGCACAAAGTGTATGTAATCTGGAGAGCGATATGGCAGGCAGCGTCAACAAGGTCATTCTGGTGGGCAATCTCGGGGCCGATCCGGAAACGCGCCGCCTGAACTCGGGCGATCCGGTCGTCAATCTGCGCATCGCAACTTCGGAAAGCTGGCGCGACAAAAATTCCGGCGAGCGCAAGGAAAAGACCGAGTGGCATCAGGTCGTCATCTTCAACGACAACCTCGCAAAGGTGGCCGAGCAGTATCTGAAGAAGGGCATGAAGGTCTATATCGAAGGCGCGCTCCAGACCCGTAAGTGGGAGAAGGATGGCGTCGAGCGCTATACGACCGAGATCGTCCTGCAGAAATTCCGCGGCGAACTGCAAATGCTGGATTCGCGCGGGCAGGGCGGCGATCAGGGCCAGGTCGGCTATGGTGGTGGCGGCGGTTATTCGGGCGGCGGCGGTGGTCGCGGCGGCGATTTCGGCCAGTCCGGTCCCTCTGACGATCGCGGCCGCGGAGGTCAGTCCAGTGGCGGTGGCGGAGGCGGCTACGGCCGCGATCTGGACGACGAAATTCCGTTCTGACAGGTGGTCAAGCGTGGGTGTAAACAGCAGCCGACTTTCTTGTGAGCAGTCAATGACTTGACGGAATTCCAGGGAATGGGGCTTTTCAGCTGCGCGTTTCCGCTTGCCCGACCTCGCCCACTGTCAACTGTTCGGCTGAAACCGCTTTTGAACCCGAGGTTTGTTCGGGGACCATATTGCCCGTGTGTAAACCGCGCGGGCATTCGCGCAATCCCATCTGGGCGACTTCCGAAGGCCATCGTCAACCCGGTGTGCCACTTCAGAGGCGTTCCCAGGCGTGGCAAGTCCAGCAGTAGAATCCGCCATTGGATACGCACGATCAGGCAAGATCTTCCGGGTGCCATCGTGGCATCTCGTGGCTCCGGCTGGCAGTGTAGGAAGGCGCGTAGTGGCGAGGGGCGCCCGTTCCGCCCTGTGGATCCCGTATATTTCGTTGATCCCATGCCCAGGTTCGCAGCATCGCCGAGCACGGCAATCGCTATTAGCAGCCGAGCATCTCCCTGGCCGCGCGCAGGCCGCACCCAGGAGCGATGCCGAACCCGGACTTCATCTGATGTCGGTGGCTGGCGCATGTGTTCCACTGCCCGGTCACCCAGGCCTAAGGTCCTTGCCGTGTGTCCGGGGCGTTGATGACAAGACTTCCAAGTGTCGCCGCGTCGGCGACGGACTGCCAGGCTGAGAAGGGAGGGCGTCCGCTTGAACTGCCCAAGGCCGCACTCACCGCTCGCCGCGAAGCTGACGGCGATGGAGGCCACTTAGCAATCCCTCTCAGAATTGGGGGCTAGCGGAGCGGTGGTCACCATGAGCGCAGATATCTCCCGATGGGTGAACGGCATCGCGAAGCTACCGCACGGTCCTTCTGGGTATCCTAAAGTGGACATGCGCGAGCGGGGGCTTGCGGAGAGCGCTTTACCCGCTTGATGAGAGGCGTGAGGCTCTGAAGTGCGAACGGCTTGGCACACCTGCTATCGTGAACGAATCGGTCAACACCTCTTCGGAAGAAACTTTCGCCACAGCGCGAGTGGCAGAAGGGAACGCCGAGCAAGAGTTATCCACAGATTTAGTCCTTGGCGGCCTCAAAAACTTTCGCCTTTCCTCAAGGATTCGATGTCATTTCACCAAAAAAACGAATCCTTGGCGCCGATCTGATTATCGAGAAATACCAATACTTTGCTCGGCGCCAATGGCCTGCGGCGCTATCGTTTTCGTCGACGTTGACGCCGTGCGTCGCGCCGGCTCTCCTTTCGCGCACACGCACGAAAGGGGAAGGGGATGCCAGTGAAACACGAAGCGCCAACGCAGCCGTGGTGGGACACCGATTTCCTTGCGCAGATAGCCAACAAATCCTCCTGGGAAGGTGCCGCGCAGGGTACCTGCCGCAACCGGGCGCATAGGGAGGGTCAGCCGACTTACAGTGAACCGCAAGTATGTAGGTCCTGCTCATTCCTGATCGCGCCGGGAGTGAAGTAATGACATCCGTCGCGCCTCCGCCGAAGCAAGGCTACTATCTGTCACGCCTGGTTGCTGCGTCGGGCGAGAGGATGACGTTGCTGAAGGACGCAACGACGGACCTGCCCGTTCCGTGGGTGACCCGCTATTGCACCGGGCCGAAACGCGACCAACGCAGGGCGCAGAAGACCATAGACGCAAGCCTCTCCACGATCCGCCTTGTGCTCGAATGGGGAATCGAGCGGGACATCGACATAGATGCCCGCTTGGACAGCCTCGAACTCTTCTCGTCCGAGGAGACGCGGGACCTAGCCCATTGGCTCGGCAGAGGACGCGCGACCGACAGGAAGCGTCGACACCTGTCCAGCGTGAGCGGCAATACCCAGTACGGGCGCGTCATGGCGATGCGCCAATATTTTGCCTGGCGCGCCGAACACGCATTGTACCGAATCTTGTCGTCAAGCGGGCGGTACGGCGACGCATCGCGGAAACTGGAGGACTGGAAGCGCCTCGTAGAGACCACCGTGCGCGAAGGTGGCGGAGGCCGAGGCCGAGGCGGCAAGAAGGGTCTTCCTGAGGAACTCAGGGACAGATTCCTGGAGGTCATCAGGCCGGATTATCCCGACAATCCGTTCGAGGCGCGGCACAGGGCGCGCAACTGGGCGCTGCTGCTTTCCTACTACAAGCTAGGCCTGCGGAGAGCAGAGCCACTGGTTCTGAAGGGGGTGGACCTGTTGATGGCGGGATCACGGCCCCGTATTTCGGTGCATGGCCGTCCCGACGACCCGGAGGATCCGCGGCCCGACCAGCCCTCGGTCAAGACCGCCGACCGAGTGCTGCACATCGACGCCGACCTATTAGGCGCACTGGAGAAATGGTTGATCTGCCGCTCGGACGCTAGGCTCTATCCGGGAGCCAAGAAGCAGCCGTTCGTATTCGTGGCCGAGAACGGAAAGCCGATGGCGAGTCGGACGGTCTACGACCTGTTCGTCATCCTTCGAGATGCGTTCCCGGAGTTCCCAACTGACTTCTCGCCCCACACCCTGAGGCACACCTGGAACGATCGCTTCTCCGAACTGTGCGACAGGGTACGGCAGGACGAGGGGGGAAAGGAGATCGACAGGGACCAGCGTCTCACCGAGGCACGCGAAGCCAGTATGAGAAACTACCTCATGGGCTGGAAAAAGAACTCCCAGACAGCCCTTCAGTACACCGAGAGACACACAGAACGGCGGGCCCAGGAACTCAGCCTGCAGATGCAGGGGAAGGTCTGCGATGGCTAGGATGATCGATGCTGCCGTCGCCGAATCTGGCATGGAGACGCGATCTTCGCTTGCGGATCGCGACCAAATCGTGGTCAGCCGCGCAGGGTACGAGGTGGATACTAGTGGCAAGCTTTGGAGAATACCCCACCCAGGCCGATCAGCCACACTGGACTGGCTTGAGGTAGACCTGCCAGTCGGAACCGTGCTGCACGCCACTGAAGCGTACTTCTCGTACCTTATCCGGAATTACTCGGTGAGGGAGGTTTCGAACAACTGGGAGATCTTCAAAATCCTCTGGCCTCTCCCGTCGATTCAGGCTGCGCTAGAATTTGACGGAGAAATCCCATTTCAGTTCCTCGGGCAACTGGCAAATGCCCTGTCAGAGCACGAGCAGTATCGCCTCCACTACGGAAGGAAGTGGTATTGCTGGTGTTCCGATCAAGGGTTCGCTCCGTTTTCCCCAGAGGTTGCCTTTCTCTTGGACGAACGCGTCATCGGAGGGAACGAAAAGGGGCACGCGGTCCGGTCGGCCGATCCCGACAAGGGGCCTCTGCTGGACAGCGAGGTCATCGCTCTCAGCAACGCCCTCCGTGCTTCCCCGACGAACGGAACGCTAACGCTTCAGGAACAGGCCGCGATCTGGCTCGCGCTTGCCCTTGGCTCCAATCCCGAACCGCTCGCCCTGCTCCGGGAAGAGGATTTCTGGGATGTTCCTATGACGGAAAACGGGGCCCCAGTCTTCCTGCTTGAAGTCCCTCGACACAAGAAGGGCCATGCTGCCCCTCGGGCCGAGAGCGTTGACCGGCGGCTCAACCCTGAAATCGGCGAAGTCCTGCTTGCCCTATTCAATCAGAACAGGGCCGATCACCCGATGGATTTGTCGGACAGTGATGGCCGGCCGTTGTTCAGGCGACAGACACCGCGTAAGGATCTGCCCCAGGAAGGCCCAGGCTCCGACTACCGCTACCATCGCTCCGCACATGAGTTTTCCTTAATGGTAACGCGCGCGGTCGAGAAGCTTTCCGTCATCTCCCCTCGTACGGGCCGTCCCCTGAGGGTCACGATGCGACGCCTTCGCTACACGTTTGCCACGCGTCTCGTAAGGGAAGGGGCCTCGCGGCAGGTGGTAGCACGGCTGCTAGACCACACCGACCTCCAGAACGTCTCCGTGTATTTCGATGTCAAAAGCGACATTGTCGAGGCTCTCGATGCCGCCATGGCGTTGACACTCGGGCCACTGTCCCAGGCTTTTCTCGGAACGCTCGTTCGCAACGAACAGGAAGCAATTCGCGGCGAAAGACCATCGAGCCGCGTCTACCACACTGACCGAAAGCAAAACTCCTTGGAAGCCTTGGGGACGTGCGGCTCATTCTCGTTCTGCGGCCTCACGGCGCCGATTGCTTGCTATACTTGCGTCCGGTTTCAGCCGTGGATGGACGCACCGCACGACAAGGCTTTGAGCGGGCTCCTCGACGAGCGGAAACGGCGCGAGGAAATTGGGCTGGGCCCAAGCATGATCATGCTTTTCGATACGACGATCCTGGCGATCGCTGACGTGATCATGCGGATCGACATCGTTCAGGCTGGAGGCTCCAGTGCCGGTTGAGCAGCTCCCTTCCGCCCGTCTTCGCGACGCTCGGCAGAACCTCGAAGCGTTTATCGAACGTGCACGTAGCAGCACGATGCTTAGAGGCAACCGGGATTTCGACGCGCACGATTGGAACGTAAGTCATTGTCGTGAAGGGAGGGCCTCCGCACACAACAAGGTCGTTCTATATTTCACGACGCACGAGAACGGATCGGCGAAGGGGATGTCCGGCCGCCGGCCGATGCTCAGGCCATTCGGGGATTTCATCAAGGCGTTGGTCTGCCTCCGGTACGAAGCGAACCCGAAACATCCGGCCGGCCTGCAGGTCATGATCCGTGCGTCCCGCTATCTACACGACGCGATTATCGAACGTTCGGGAGACCCATGTTCAATCATGACAGCGGATTTCGACGCGGCGTCCAATGCCTGTCGGGCGAGAGAGGCCGAGTCATCGCGCTACAGGATAGGCCAATTCCTCCAGGAGATAGCTAGATGGCTAAACCGTTATGCCATCTCTAAGGGCCGGATCGACTTCACGAACCCATTTCCCAGGGTCGCGCATGACCACACCCGGATCGGCAAGGAGCACGAAGAGCGACGAAAGAAAAAGCTTCCGACTCCGACTGCCTTTGAAGCCCTCGGCGCCATTTCCAACCTCGTCGAGCAGCCGTGGGAGGTCGTTCTCATGCGAGCCGTCGAGATTTTGGTCGCGACGGGCATGCGCCTGAATGAGGCCCTGACCTTGCCGGAAGACTGTGAGGTAGAAGAGGAGGTTGTCGAAAACGGAAAGCCGGTCTTTGATCAACAAGGAAGGCGCAAGTCCCGCTACGGACTTCGGTATTGGCCGGAAAAGTCAGGCGGTCAACCGGAAGTCAAGTGGATTCAGACGGTGATGGTCGATGTCGTCAAGCGAGCGATCAGGGACATAAGGACCCACACTGCTCCTGGCCGCAAGGTGGCTCGGTGGCTGGCAGACCATCCCGGACGTGCCTTCCTGGAACCGACGAACGACCACGGACCGGAGCAGCTTTTTTCGGGGCATGACCTCAGCCCGTTGTTCGGTCTTTCCGGGGGGAATGGCGGCAACCAGTGGGCCAGGGGGCGTAGCCTGAAGCCGTCGCTGATAGGTCGTACATGCTGGTATCGTCGGGCCGATATTGAACGGGCGCTTCTTGCCGAGCAATGGTTTCCTGGCAGATCGTCCCAGTTGTCGCTGTCTCAGTATCTGTTTCTGGTGCCGCTGAACTTCTGTCATGACAAAAAAGGGAGCAACCCGTCGGTCGTATGCGTTCTGGCCGACCAGCAGATACGGGATTTTCTTTGCGGAAGGGGTTCCAAGCGCGGAGCAACGCAGTCGATCTTCGCGCGATACGGTTTCACGGAAGCCGACGGCAGCCCGATCAAATTGACGTCCCACATGTTTCGTCACTGGCTGAACACACTTGCCCAGCAAGGCGGCATGGGAGAGCACGAAATCGCACGATGGTTCGGCAGGAAGGACATCGGTCACAACGCCGAATATGATCATGTAACCGGAATGCAAAAGGCTGAAGAGGTTCGCCGCCTTATGGAAAACGGCAGCATGCGCGGGACCATGGCGGAACTGCATGACTCTCTGCCCCCAGTCATGCGCCCCGCATTCAGGGAAAGCGTTGTTGCCACCGCACATACAACCGATATCGGTCTCTGCGTTACGGATTGGAGCTTGGCGCCGTGCCCCGATCACGGCAGCTGCGGGCGGTGCGGGGAGCATCTAGTCATCAAAGGCGACCTCGAACAGAAGAGGGCAGCGGAGGAACTGTTGACTGAGCACGAATGGTTTCTCGCGGACGCGGTTGCTGAGGCAGACCAAGAGACCTACGGCGCGTCCAACTACGTGGCCCACCACCAATCCATGGTCGATGGCCTGCGTAGCATTCTCGCCGTTCACAACGATCCTGCGATCCCGGATGGGTCTGTCGTGCATGTCAATCGCGCGATGCCTTCCCGCCTAGGAAACCGACCGCTGCAAATGGCCAACGATGCCTAGACGACTTGGAAAAAACAGCAAACCTCGCCACGTGAAGCGACGCGTCCTGATCACGGACGCGTACATTGCCGACATCGTTGAATTCATCCGTGAGTGGAAAGGGATCCCGAGGTGGAAGGATATTGTCAACGAAGCCGAACGTGTATGTGGCCACAAGTGGACGCGGCAGTCGCTAAGCAATCACAAGGGCATAGTCGACGCATATCGCAACAAAGTATCGGCCAAACCGATTCCACGGCACCTTTCGAAAGGTGATCTTGCCATCATCCACTTTCAGGAAAAGGTTCAGCAGAAAGAAATAGAGTTGCAGCGGCTGCGAATGCAGGTGCGAGCCTATGACGAACTCTTCGTTATTTACCAGACCAATGCTCATCGGCTAGGCATAACCCCTCAAGAGCTTGAGCGCCCGCTGGGAAAGGTAGACAGGCGCCGATGACGTGGTTCCCAAACAATTCGACTAGCGGACCACCGCGGCGCCGGGTCGCCGTGCGCTTGCTACGTGACGACCGCCGCCTCGAGGAACTCCGATGCGGGTGCCTTTCCCGAGACGAACAGCCGGTCACGCGCCCGGGTCGCGGCCACGTAGAGCAGCTGCTGTTCGGTCGCGATCACCTCGTCCAGTTCGAACGCGTCCGCGACATCGGCGACACGCGCAGCAAGTGGAAGGACGTCCTCGTCGCACGCTACGACCGCGACGGCGCGGAACTCAAGACCCTTCGCAAGATGCATGGTGCCAACAAGCGCCGTGTCCTCGTCGTGTTGGCCGGCCATCGTCGTCCGGAAGTGGAGTCCCGCCGCTTCGGCAACGTCTCGCGCACGGAGCAGCTGCTCCCGCGACCGAACGAAGATGGCGATCTCGCGCGGCGCGATCCCTTGTTCCAGTGCGCGACAGATGAAGGCAGCGGCCGCGGCGCGCTCTGCGGCCTCGTCCTCTGCGATCACGAGCTCCGGCTCGATGCCCTCAAAGACTGAAACCGTGCCGCGACGGTCGTCCTCGAGTCCATCGACATCGCGCACCGTCCGGGGCAGGAGCCGATCCGCCATCTGCCTGATCTGCTGCGAGGTGCGGTAGTTCACCTTCAGCGTGACCGAACGTCCGCGCACGTCGATGCCGAGACCGAGCCAGGAGAACGGCTGCTGGAAGATGCGCTGGCCGATGTCTCCCGCGAAGAACAGCGCGTCGGGCCTGTTCGGCGCAATTGCGGCGAGGAAGCGGAGCTCGGAGACGCCGAGATCCTGCGCTTCGTCGACCACGATATGCGAGAACGGTTTTTCATCTCGCGCGGCGTAGGTTTCGGTGACGTGCTGAAATAGCGCGGCTGGCGTAAAAAGGGCACGCTGCCGCAATGCCTCCCGAACCCGGGCGAAGACCTGCCACAGCGTCTCGCGCTGCTTCGCGCCGAGCCGGTTTTTCCTGCCCATGCGCGGCACGTCCGCGTAGGCGTCGGCGCTGCCGATGTGCCAGGCGTCGATGACGTTCTCCCACTCCGAAAGAAGGAAGCGTGGAGAAAAGTCGGTGACGCCTGCCTCTATCGCGGCCTGTTCCACCAGCTTGCGAACGCCCTCCCGGTCGGCAAGGTGGGCCTTGCGACCTGTGGTCAGCGCATAAAGTTCCTCGGCGATGCGCCGAAACGAGGCAACGGTGACGCGATCCGTCAGCTCGCGACGGCTGCTGGCCAGGATCACCAGCTTGCGCTGGAGAGCATCGGCAAGCGTGTCGGAAAAGGTGGTGAGAAGGACGCGGGCGTCGGGATCGATGCGCAGGATGCGCATGACGCGGTGGAGCGCCACGACGGTCTTGCCCGTTCCCGCCGAACCTGCCACGCGCACCGGGCCGGAATAGTCGCGCTCCACCACCTGTCGCTGGAGCGGGTGGAGGAACACGGCCCATTTCTCGAAGGGCGCGTCGAGGGCCGCCTGTAGCTCCTCGATGCCGTCGAGAATGCGGAAACGGCGCATCGTGTCCGGATGGATCAGCGGATCGGCCGTCGCGGGAGCTGGGACCGGAAGGATGCCCGTCGCGGCATATTCGAGGAGCGCCTCGGCCGCTTCCTGGGGCAGGTGGGCGGCCAGCGCAAAGAAGGATTCCTCTGTGGCCTTGCCGACGTCGGCGACCCAATCTTCCGGCACGCCGACGGACAGGAGCTGGCCCGCATCCAGACTAGCGAAGATCGGCGGAACAGGGGCGGGTGCCGGGGCGTCAAAGGACAGCTCGGCCTGCACGGGAGCGGCGGGAAGCGCGATCTCCTCGACCCGCTCGCGCACCTCGACGATCTGGATCGCGCCGGTCGCCGGATGCGCCTCGATGCGGCGGCGCTCTGCCCAGGCATAGGCGTCGTCGTGATGGTCGACATAGGCGAGCATCAGGCTGCCGCCGGTCTTGTGGACGATGATGCGGATGTCGCGGGAAACCCGCACCGACCAAAAGTTCGGATCCTTGGACTTGTCGATGCGGTGGAACTGCAGCCCCGGCCGATCCGGCTCCGTCATCAGCGTGAACGCCGTCAGCTGCGCCTGCTTCTGCTCGTCATTGGCGAGCTTGGCGAGGGATGCGGTGAAGCTGTCGGCGAGGATGGTGGGCATGCGCTATGCCCACTGATCCGACAAATTGTGCCGCGTACCAAGCATGTAAAGCCCACTGTGGACGTCAAGAATACTCCAGTCGGATTTGCCCTTCAGCAGATCAGACATCAAAGCATTATTCTCGTATATCGCGCCCGGCTCAAACGCCTGGTCGTCAAGTTCACTGCCTGCCGGTTTGGAAGGGAGGATTTTCGCCTTATGCAGTATGGACAGCGCATTGAAGATGGGCCCGCCCGGAGGAAGCATTACTTCACGATCTTTCATGGTAGCGGCCAATGTTGGCTTCGAGAACAACGCGACCATGAACATTGCAGTCGCATTCCAACTGCCGATATAACGCGGTCTCTCCTCGGATTTTGATAGGACTGGCTGCAGCCATCGCTCCTGCGCGCGTCCGTAACTTTTCAGATCGTCCGGAAGCGAGGCAGGAAGTCGCACCTTCTGAAACATCGAGTAGCCTCCCAAAAGGGACTGCTCGATCGGGACGGGCCCGCGTTCGTAGTGGTAGGCGCATGCCTTGTGTAATGCGGCGCTGTCCAACTTGCTTAGGACCAGCGTGGCAGTGTCGGTAAATTCGTCCGAGATCTGAGCTAGATGACCCCAGCCCAAACCGACAGCAAAACAGACGTGCCATGGATCTCGGTCTGAGAACTTCGTCAGCTGGTCAGTGATTTCATCGAAAGCGAATGCGTTGAGCTTCTTGCTGCCCTCATGCAGAAGCGCTTGCATCTTGGTACGTGCGGGGCCTCCTCCTAGCCCACCTCCCTTGTCGCATAGCTCATTGAAGCGGCGTTGTATTTCATTAAGCGGCTTGGCTATTTTCATTTCCGTACCTTCAGGGCGCTATTTCGCAGAGCGATCTCGTCCATGCTTGATAAGCATCCAAGGAAATACAATTTCGCGGGGCATTCGGCCTGCGAACCGATATCCGGTGTTTTCAATGTGCCAAGCTTGCGCCACTGGGGCTTTGAAACGCGGAAGAGAGTGTTGCTTCTTCTCGTTGAACAGCGTCGGCCATAATGACCAGATTAGAACATGCTCGATCCCCTCAAGCGCCTTTCTATTTCCGGTAGTCTTGGCAGTGCGGTAAAATCCGAAGTCAACTGTTCCGATGCTTAAACTCGTCGGACCGCGCATCGCTGCGAAATTGGATGCCTTCGGGTGATTCCTAAATCGCCTGTCGAGATTGTTCGTTATGCCGACGTAGACGATCGTATCGCGCGTCTTAGCGCGGTGATGGTTCCGCACGATTGCATAGAGGTATCCGGGCTCAAGATTTTCGAGTCCGGTAGGCGCGAGTTCATCGGGATTCCAGATCCGTGGCGAGGACCACTCAATAGTTGCCTGCTTGTAGAAGAATCCGCTGCTATTCCCTATTTCTTTCGGGTCGAAGCCGAAATCTGCTGGATGAAAGTGCCTTGGTATCGCCATTACTACACCCCAAACACCTTCAACACTTCATCACCAAAATGATTGATCACCTTCACCGCGATCCGCCCCGTCGCCGGTCGCGGGAACGGCCGTGACGTGTCGGAGTAGAGCGTCGCCCACGCGTCCTCGTCGATCTCGGCCTTCAGCGCCGTCTTCAGCGACTTGTAGGGGTCGTTGGCGCCGAGGAAGTAGGCGTGGCGGACGAAGAAGCTTTCCTCGTTGTAGTCGGTGTCGATGAACCAGGCGGCGATGCCCTTGGTGTCGGTGGAGCGGATGTCGCCCGTCGAGGGGTCGAACACGTCGACGCCGTTGACCTTCACCTGGATTTCGCCGGCGGGCGTCTCGATCAAGTCGATGTCCGGCTCGCCGAAGACGACGAAGAGGTTGCCCTTGCCCGTGTTCTTCAGGTCCTCGGCCATGTGCAGGTCGGGGTTCATGCGCGCCTTGAGGATCGGCAGCGGGCCGAGACGGTTCAAGTCGCTGGCCTGGGCCTCGAAGTTGAAGGCGCAGGCGATCAGCGCGTCGAAGCGGGCGTCGGAGGCTTCGCGCGCGGCGGCGGTGATGTTGGAGCGGGTGAGCGTGCCGAATTCCGGACCGATCAAGATTCCCGCACGTTTCTCGCGCCCGTCACCGTCGGTGTAACGGCCCTCGGCGGCCAGCCAGTTGCCCGGCCAGGGCTCGACTGAGTGGAAATGGATCGTGTCGCGCCGCTCCTGGCTGTGGACGCCAGCGGAGCGCAGGTGGTCGAGGACCATGCGGCCGAAATCCTGATCCGGCACGTTCTTCGGTGCGGGCTGCATAGTGCCTTCGGCGGCCGCAAGCTCGCCAGCCAGCGTATCGTCGCGCGAGGTGACGACACGGTGCGGCGACAGGCTCTCGACCGTGAAGGGGCCGGCGACGCGCACCTTTGTCCTGTCCTCGTAAGGACGGTCGTAGAGCATCTCGACGTCGGCCGCGCGGGCGATGGAAGCGTCGATTTCCTTCTGCCGGACGATCCGGCCTTCCCACCAATCCTTGTGCAGCGCGCGCACCCGGGCGCTGACGCGCCCGGCCTTGGCGGCGCCGTCCTTCGTTTCCAGCCACTGGTCGAGGTCGCGCGGGATCTCCCATTCCTCGAAGGTGGCCTGCAGCCTTTCGTTCAGCTCGGCGCGCAGCGGCTCCAGAACAGCCTGCCACTTCTCCCAGATCACATCGATCTCGGAATTGTTGGCGATGGACTTCAGCGTGATGTGCGGCGCGCGCTCGTAGACGAATCCCTGGCGGAGGTCGCCGGCAGTTAGCGCCTGCGGCTGCAGCTTTCCGGAAACCTTCTGTTCCTGCGCGCGGCCGTCCGGGCTGTCGGCAAGCAGGTAGTAGGGATAGCGCGCAGCCATCAGCCGCGTGCGGGCGAGCGCCAGCGCGACGCGGGAGGTGTCCGTTGTAATCCAGCGTCGGCCCCATTGCTCGGCGACCGTCGCCGTGGTGCCCGAGCCGCAGGTCGGATCGAGCACCAAATCGCCGGGATCGGTGGTCATCAAGATGCAGCGCTGGACCAAAGCAGTGGAGGTCTGCACGATATAGATTTTCGGATCAGATCGGCTTTGGACGGCTCCGCTAATATCAGACCAAACATTGCCAAGTTCGATGACGTCAAAATCTGAAAGTAAACGAACATACTGCAGCTTGCCGCCTTTCGACGGTTCGAGGCGCGATGAACGCGCTAGGCGTTCCATTCCTCTGACTGAGGTTTTCCAGTGATTGCTGGAGCCCGGGAAGAACCGCTGTCCCCATATGGTTATGGCGACTGTTGTATCTGGTCGAAACTCCGAGCTGAGGACGTTATCGTGTCGGTAGGGCTGTCCAGCGGCAATCTCGACTTCGCCAGCCTTTTCAGACGCCTGCAGTGGCCGAGACTGGCCATCTTCGAAGATAATCCGACTATATCGGCCGATTGCCGATGCTCGATCAATTTTCCTCAAGAACTGACGGCGAAACTTTGCACGCTCACGGTCCTTGCAGTACCAGAGCACAAAGTCACTTTGTGAGGCGAGAAGCGTACTATCAACCCCTGTGACCTTGGGCGCTATGATGACAGATGCGAAGTTGCGATCTCCGAAGACCTCATCCAAAAGCCCCCGTAGTCTGTGCACGTTTTCATCGCTGATTTGGACGAAGATCGAGCCGCTTTCAGTCAATAGTTCCCGCGCGACCATCAGGCGGTCGCGGAGATAGGTGAGGTAGGAGTGGATGCCGTCCTTCCAGGTGTCGCGGAAGGCTTTCACCTGTTCCGGCTCGCGGGAGACGTCCTCTTTCTTGCCGTCCTTCACATCACGGGAGAGGGTGGAAACCTGCCAGTTCGAGTTGAACTTGATGCCGTAGGGCGGGTCGAAATAGATGCACTGCACCTTGCCGCGCATCGCCTCGCGCTCGGCCAGGCTCGCCATCACCTGCAGGCTGTCGCCGAGGATGAAGCGGTTCGTCCAGTGCTGGGCGTGCTGGTAGAACTCGGCCCGTGCCTCCGGATCGGTGATGCCGTTGAAATCGGCGAACAGGTTCGGCTGCTCGGCGCCGGTCTCGCGGGCGCGCTCCGACATGCGCCTGAGATCGTCGATCAGGTGCTTCGGGTGGATGGCCTCCTGGCGGTAGATCGGCGGCGCGTTGACCACGAGGTCGGACCAGTCCTGTGAATCCTTGCCGCGCCAGACCAGCTGCGCGTCGCCGAGCTCGAGCTCGCCCGTCTCGGCCAGCTGGCGCATCTGCTGCTTGGTGATGCGGATCTTGGCGCCGTTCCAGACGATCTGCGGGTCGAGATCGCCATCGCGCACCCGCGTCTCGCCTGGGGCCAGCGGGCGAGGGCGCGGTATCGTCATCTCGCGCTCGACATCACCCGTCAGCTCCGCCTGCTGCTCGAACAGCGACGCCATCTCGGCCGTGGGCACGTTGATGCGCGTGTCGTCATGCGACAGCGACGCGATGGCCTTCTGGATCGAGGTCTTGGCCATAGCTATTCAAATTCCCGTTCGCGGACTTTGCGTCCGCTGATAAAAATGGCTCGTCGCAGGTCGTAATCCTGCATGAAAATGTCCAGGTTCTTCGCAGCCATTTCGCCGAGCCGATAGTCGCCGGACCAACTCATGAAGGCACGAACGAAGAACCCGTGTATCCCTTGGAAACGCAGCTCGCCCAAAGGCGAGCCGGAAGCGCCAAGAAGCGTCCCTGCTCGGATGATGTGGACGCCATTCTGTGTGTAGAACCAGACATATGACTCGGGTGTCACTTCCAGCATCTTCCTAGCCTGCACCGGAAGTCGCCGGTCGATCTTGTGTGCGAATAGGTCGGCAGGATGGGTCGGAAATCCGGCAATCTCCCTTTTGGCCTGGATCAAATACCCTTTCGAAACATCGATCCCGTTGCCTTCCATCCTGATGACAACTCCGAAATCGGCGCCGTATCGGCTCTCCTCCGAATCCTTGCCGCGCCACGGCAACTTGCGGGTGTCTATCGACCATTGAATCCCATCGATCACCAGACCATCGACCGCCTCTTCGATTGATTGAATGAGTCGGGAGGTGAAGTCGTCTTCATCGACGATCTTGGTGCCGAGGCGATCACATAGCCGCTCAGCCTTCATAGAGATGATGGACGATAGCGTCTGGATTGATTCATCAAACCGACGAAGCATACTGCACCTCCGGCTCTGTCGACCTCCAACCCAGCCGATCGACCAGCTTCCCCCACTCTTCCTCGATCGCGAAGGCGTCCCGGAACTCCGCAAAGCCCCAGCGGCCGAAGGTGCCGAGGCTGTTGACCCCTGGCACCCAGAGTGCTTCCATCGTCTCCGCCTTGATCTGGGCATCGACGCCACGGAAACCTTTCACTTCGACGACGAGGTGCAGCGGATCGTCCGGGCCGCGCCCATCGTCGATGCGCACGATGAAGTCGGGCAGGTAACGGCGCGTGGTCGAGCCGAGGCGGTAGGGCACCTCAAAGCCCAGTGCCTGGTTCTTCACATAAGCGAGCGTGCCGGGATGGGATTCGACGACCCGAGCGAACTCGGCCTCCCAGTCGGAATCGCAGACGACGTAATTGATGTGAGATCTATGTGGCGCGGTCTTCCAGATGTTGGACTTCGTGGTGTTGAAGGCGACGAAATTGGTCGTGCCGGCGGGGTTGTAGGGGTCGAGCATGGCCTTCACGACGCGGACACCCTCGGCGCCCGCTTCCCGCACGATCGCGCTGTAAATCAGGTTCGCGGCCTTCTCCGCCAGCTCGGCATAGGTGAGCATGCCGACTCTGGTGCCGCCGACGCATTTGACGTGCTCGCGCAGCCAGCGGCGCGTCACCGGCTGGATCTGGCTGAAGAGGTGGTAAGGCGGATCCTGGTCGCCGTCGCGGAAGTAGAGCTCTATCAGACGCTTGGTGAGGTGCATGCTCACCGCGTTCGGCGCCATCTCGTCGAGCGCCGCGGGCGACATGTCGATGCCTTCGCCGACGAGTCCTTCAAGCCGGACGATTGTGGGTCCGACCATTTCGGGCGTCAGCGTCAGCGTCGAATCCTGCGTGAAGGTCGCGGAGATGCGGTCCGGCGGCAGCTCGGTGCGGTAGCCCGCAACCCGCGGGAAGCGAATGGCCAGCCGCTCGCGCTCCTTCATGGCCTGGACGCGGGTGGTTCTCTTCGGCGGGGTGCGGACGACCTTCTGCGGCTCCGTCGCAAAGTCGAAGGGAATGCCCATGATGTCGGCATATTCGGTGTTGAACAGGCCGCGTTCGTTGAGCTCGTAGGATTGGCGGCGCAGGCCGCGCCCGATGACCTGTTCGCAGAGCAGCTGCGTGCCGAAGGCGCGGACGCCCAGGATGTGGGTGACCGTGTTGGCGTCCCAGCCCTCGGTGAGCATAGATACCGAGACGACGCAGCGGATCTGCTCGCCGAGACGACCCTTCTGGCCGACCGTGTTCATGACCTCGCGCAGGAGGTCGGAGTCGGAGATGTTGCCGGCTGCAGCTCCTTCACGCTCTTGCTTCTCGCGCCGAAACAGATCGATCTCCGCCTCAGCAATCTTGCGGAAATTCGCGTCGAGCGCGTCGCCGGATTCGAGCTGTTCGGAATCGATCAGCAGCGTGTTCATGCGGGGCAACGGTTCGCCCGTCCGCTCGTCGAAGTTCCGAAACAGGTCAAGATGGCCCGTGTGAATGGTCTGCATCTGGCCTTCGCGTTCGCGCTGCCACCCAGCAATCCATTCGTAGACGAGCTTGGAGCTGGCAGTGTTGTTGCAGACCACGATGAAAACGGGCGGCACGCCGATACCGACCCGTTCCCACGCGTCGTACT
Source organism: Aliihoeflea sp. (assembly GCF_052435475.1). Classification (NCBI taxonomy): domain Bacteria; kingdom Pseudomonadati; phylum Pseudomonadota; class Alphaproteobacteria; order Hyphomicrobiales; family Phyllobacteriaceae; genus Aliihoeflea; species Aliihoeflea sp. Next base: position 13,857 of record NZ_JBQVMV010000008.1, on the reverse strand, counting down.
CGGTCTTGTAGTGACTGTAGAGCGAATGAAGCGCGGTCTGCAGCTCGTTTGGCAGTTCCAAGGGGTCGAGATCCCCAGACTTGCCAGCCCCCTTCTTTGGCATCTGCTTGCCGATGTGGTCCCACAAATTGCGGTAGATCGGGGCGGGCGCGTTGACGGCGTTATCCGCAACAGGAACTCGAGGCAGTTTAACGATGCCGCATTCGATTGCGTCGACGAGGCTGAAGTCGGATACGACCCATGGGAACAGAGTCCCTTCGTCATAGCCTGAGCCGCGGAGGAAAAAGGGCGTTGCCGACAGGTCGTAGGCACCGCGCAGGCCCACCTTGCGCTTGAGCGCCTCGATGCCTGATATCCAGAGTCGCGCCGCCTCGTTGTTCTTCTTGGCCTCCTCCTTGTCCTCGCCCTTGTGCTCGGCTTCCTCGTCGGTTCCCGGGCGCTCGCGGTAGCAGTGGTGCGCCTCGTCGTTGATGACGACGACGTTCTTAAGCGGAAGGAGTTCGCCGCATGCGCGCTGCAGCATCTCCCCTTCAGTCTCTTGCTTTTCGATCGGCGCGCCGGTCCGGCCCTGCATCAGGCGCTCGCCCACGGGGTTCAGGTCGTGCGCCTTCCGGCGCTGGAAGGCGTGGTAGTTGGTAATGACGATCTTTGCCTTGCCGAGATCGAACATCATTTCCGGCGGAACGAGTTCGCGCGTCACGTAGTAGTTGTCGGGGTCTGAGGGCAGGAGCACGCGGAGCCGGTCGCGAATAGTGATGCCGGGCGCAACCAGCAGGAAGCCCCTGGAGAACAGGCTGGAATTCGGCTGGCGGGCGGCGTTGATGGACTGCCAGGCGATCAGCATCGCCATGACTGTCGTCTTGCCAGCGCCGGTAGCGAGTTTTAGGGCCAGGCGGAACAGCTCTGGATTAGAATCCTTGTTGGCCGCCTCGAGAGACCTGAAGATGTGCGCGTACTGCTTGCGCCCGCGCGCGACTTCGCTCAACCAGATGATGGTCTCGGCGGCCTCAACCTGGCAAAAGAAGGGTCGCTGGTTGGAGAATTCGTATTGTCGCCAGTGCTGAAGCAGACGCTGCGATGTAGGCGTCACACCCCAGTCCGACGGATTTGGAATAGAGCGCCAAGCTCCCAAATTGCGGCGCAACTCGTTGACAAGCGCATTCGGCGAATATTTGCCTGCCTCGCGTCCAGCGTTATCTAGCTCAAGCGCTTTCTGTGATGTCGCCGACTTGGACCGCCTCCCTCGTGGCACCGGGATGAGGTACTTGGATGTTCTTCGTCCAGCGATAGGTGGAGAATCAACGGGCTGCCCCTCGTCATCAAGCGCGTGGTGACGGGTCGGCGGCAGATATGGCGAATTTAGAATAGGTTCCGAATAGAACGGCTTCGTCATCATCCCCCCAAGGCACGAATCCTTCGGAGAATGGACGCCTATTCCTGCTGGATCAACCGAAGAGAACCTCGTTGGTGGAACCGGGACCAGTTATGCAGTGAAATAGTAGGCTCTTTGCGTGTAGTTGGAAGATCGACGAAGGGGTAAGAGCATAGCAAATTTGGGGCCGGAACGGGACTGTCCGGTTTTGGGACCACCCCGCAGTAAGCTGACCTTCGAGATAGGCCTGACAGGCAAAGTTTGCCTCTTCCGCTAGCAACCTATCGCGTCATTTCACGGTCACTGACGTCTTCCGAAAACTGCCGCCGTTAGCATAGCACTTGTTGGCGAATTCGAGGCCGACAGCGGAATATCCGGTTGGGTGGCATGCAGAAGGAAAGGCGCGCGACCTTGGCAGGTTCATCGAGGCCGCCAGAGTGCGACCCGCAAATCGCGGCGCCTGCACATAGCGCTGTCGACGTGAGCAGAATATCTGTGCCACCTGTTGAACCGGCAACGGGGGACTGCTGACTAATGCTCTGCGAATTCGCCAACCGCTTTCCACGCGACCTCGCGATACTGCTGGAACGCGACCGGGATCTAACGCGCAACTTTCGTGAGGAGACTGCGACCGATCTGCTGATGATGGGACTTACACCACTCCAGCCGCTTGGCGTCCGCGTCGATTTTCCCGACGAGGTAGTCACTGGCGCGGACATGGACTGGATCTACGTCGCACCGCACGACTTCGGCGGTGGTAGCTATCTGCGCCTGATGATCCAAGCCAAGCGCTGTAAGCGGGCGAAGCTAAAGGACGGATCGACCTACTGGTATTACGATCATCTTGATCATGGGACGCCGAAAGGAAGTCAGGCGCAGACGCTGGTGAACTATGCCGCGTCCAAACCGGATGGGATGGATACGCTGCCGTTGTACATGTTTTATCACCCTCAGTCGGCGCTTGAGCCGTCGGCTGGCCAACTTCCGGGCGTGGAAGGGATCAACATAAGGCTTGCGCGCGACATCGTCGCCACGGTGATCGGCGGATGTAAGCGCAATGAGAAGAAGGTCAGCCACTGGCGCACCGGCTTCTTGACATTGTCCGACCTGCTCTGCTGGCCGATCTTTAACGAGCCCGCACCACCGCCGCAACCAGGAGAACCTGCGACGGAGTTCTTACTTCCCCGCACGTTCACCCCGGTCACCTATCCAGCAATGGCCTTTCACCCTGAGCTGGTCGCCGAACGGATCAATCTGGTCCGCGGGGAGATCGCACGCACGGCCGATCCGGACTTCGCGGTCCGCCCGTCAAATGGCGTGCCTGACCATATCCGCCGTGCGATCGCTGGCGAGATCACACAGAAGGACCGTGCCGCGCTCGAACGGCCGAGGGTTATACTCAGTACGCCGCTGACGAGTGAGGATCCGCAGTTTCAACAGGCGCGCGCCGCGGTTCGGCGCAGAAGGGGCGGTTCGGCGGGGAAATGATTCCCGACGACTGCCGCTACATGAGGCAATGGTCGGTCTGATTGAGATTCGACGATGGTCAGCTCGACACCTGCGGTGGGACGCATCGACGCCCCTAAGGCGAGAAATTTTCACTAGCGGCGCATTCGCGCCGCTAGTTTATACTTCCATCTGCCGCGATGTTGTTTTCCGCGACAAGACAGTGGACGACGCGACATCATATTGCCCGGCGCTGGTTTCAGGAAATATTCCTACGATAGAATGCGCGATGCTGCGCTACTGTTCAGTTGCATCACCGGCTACGGAGCAGGACAACAAAGGAAGGGCACTAGGGGGGCGTATGATCAGTCGCGGTTCGGAATGGCACCGTTGGGAGCCGCATATTCATGCCCCTGGCACTATCCTCAACAACCAATTCGGTGCTGCCGATCCCTGGGGCGCATACCTCACGTCGCTCGAGGGGCTGACGCCGAAGGTCGAGTCGATCGCCGTCACCGACTACTACGTCACCGACACCTACGAGGAATTTCGCAAGCATATGGACGCCGGCCGCTTGCCAGAAGTGAAGCTTATCTTTCCGAACATCGAGCTGCGCCTGGACGTAGCGGCGAAATCGGGCTTCGTAAACGTCCATCTTCTCGTCAGCCCGGAAGATACTGATCACCTCTCGGAGGTGAAGCGTATCCTCAAGCGCCTCCAGTTCCACGCGTTCAACGACCGCTTCGATTGCACGCGCGAGGAGCTGATCAAACTTGGAAAGCGCGCCGATCAGTCGATCACCGACGACGGCGCGGCGCTCCGGCACGGCGCGACGCAGTTCAAGGTCAATTTCGATCAACTGCGCAAGGTCATCGGCGAAAGCGAATGGGCGACCAAGAACATCCTCATCGCGGTCGCCGGCGCGGCCGGAGACGGCACGTCCGGCGTTCGGCAGGCCGCCGATGCCACGGTGCGGCAAGAGATCGAGAAGTTCGCGCACATAATCTTTTCGAGCAGCGCGGCGCAGCGCGAGTTCTGGATCGGCCAACGTGGCGTGACGATCGACGAGCTGCGCACACGATATGACGGCTGCAAACCCTGCCTTCACGGCAGCGATTCCCACGACCAGAAATCCGTGGGTCAACCCACCGACAACCGCTTTTCGTGGATCAAGGGCGCCCTTGAGTTCGATGCCCTGCGCCAAGCGTGCATCGACCCCGAGGGGCGCGCCTATGTCGGCGAACACCCGCCGCGGTCGGCGATGCCATCCCAGGTGATCTCGCACGTCAGGATCGACGATGCGGATTGGGCGAACACGCCGGACATCCCGCTCAACCCCGGCCTTGTTGCCATCATCGGCGCTCGGGGTTCGGGCAAGACCGCCCTGGCCGACGTGATCGCGGCCGGCTGCGATGCGATCACCCCATCCGGATGGAACGCGGACGAAAACATTAGCCCATCCTTCCTGGCGCGTGCGCGCCGGTTGATCGGCGATGCGACGACGACGCTGACCTGGGGCGGCGGCGCGACGGTCACCCGCGCTCTCGATGGCAGCGACGCCAACGGCCATATGTCGTTTCCGCGAGCCCGCTATCTGTCCCAGCAGTTTGTCGAGGAGCTTTGCTCGGCCAAAGGTGTGTCCGACGGCTTGGTCGACGAGATCGAGCGTGTGATCTTCGAATCGCATTCGCAGGACGATCGCGAATGGGCACTCGACTTCGTAGAGCTGCGCGAGCAGCAGACCTCGCGGTTCCAGCAGGCGCGCGAACGCGAGGTCCAGGCGATAGCGGACATCTCGGACCGAATCGCCACTGAGTTCGAGAAGGAGAGCCTCGTCGCCTCGCTGACTAAGCAGGTCGGCGAGAAGATGAAGCTGATAGCCGACTATACCGCCGATCGTGCCAGGCTCGTTGTGAAAGGGACTGAAGCCCAGGTCGCCCGCCATACGCAGCTTAGCGAAGCCGCGCAGAAGCTCCGCAGTACAATCCAGAATTTCGGGAACCAGCGCCGTACCTTCGTGGCCATGCAAGACGAGGTGCGTTCCACGCGGGCAACCGGCTCGCCGGAGATGCTGCGGCAGGCCCAGGCGCGTCACACCAATAGCGGGCTCAATGCCACGCAGTGGGACGAATTCCTGCTGATCTACAAGGGCGACGTCGACAAGAGCCTTACTGCATACGTGACCTGGGCGGATGGCGAGATCCGGAAGCTCCAGGGCGTCCCGCTGCCGCCCGGCGATCCCAATGTCGCGCTGATTGCCGATACAGCCGATGTCTCGAAATTGCCGCTGGCGCCGATCGCCGCCGAGATGACTCGGTTGGAGGCACTATTCAGCGCCGACAAGCTGGTGCGCGATCAATACGCGGCGCTCACCAACCGCATCGCGCAGGAGAATTCGGCGCTTCAGACCCTCGAAACCCGCCTTGCGGATGCGCAGGGTGCCGCCGCGAGGCGTAAGTATCTCCAAACGGAGCGCGATGATACGTACGGCCGCGTTTTTGAGGCGATCATCAACGAGCAGGACGCGCTCGCGGGACTTTACGCGCCCCTGATGGCGCGGCTTGCCGCTTCGTCGGGGACCCTGAAGAAGCTCAGCTTCTCCGTTCGCCGGATCGCCGACGTTCAGACCTGGGGCAACTTCGCGGAGGAAGAGCTTCTCGACCGTCGCAAAACCGGACTCTTTTATGGGCGCGGTTCGCTTATCGGCGCAGCCACAGAAGCACTCAAGCCAGCGTGGGAAACCGGATCGGCAGCGGAGGTTCAGGCCGCCATGACGGCGTTCATGGCAAAATACCTGCGAGACCTGCTGTCCCATGCGCCTTTCGCTCCGACGGAGCAGGCCGACTTCCGTGCCTGGTCAAAGCAGTTCGCGCACTGGCTTTTCGGCACCGATCACATCACCGTCAGGTATGAGATCTCTTATGATGGCGTCGACATTCGCAAGCTATCGCCCGGCACGCGCGGCATCGTGCTGCTGTTGCTCTATCTGGCGCTCGACGACTCCGATGATCGGCCGCTGATCATCGACCAACCCGAGGAGAACCTCGATCCGAAATCCGTCTTCGACGAGTTGGTCGCGCTCTTCATTGCGGCGAAGGCCAAGCGTCAGGTGATCATGGTCACGCACAACGCCAACCTCGTGATTAATACCGACGCGGATCAGATCATTGTCGCCGAAGCAGGACCGCATCCTTCAGGTGGCCTGCCACCGATCAGCTACGTGGCGGGCGGACTCGAAAATGCTGAAATCCGCAAGGCCGTCTGCGACATCCTCGAAGGCGGCGAAGCCGCCTTCCGCGAGCGCGCCCGGCGCCTTCGCGTCCGCCTCGAGCGATAGGACGGCGAGATGGCTGCGCACGACATCGCCGTCTCCGATACGCGACCGCCTCTCGACCCGCTGTCGGAGCGCGGCTGGTCTCTTCATCGCAGCGAAAGCGCGAACGCCGACGCGACAGTGAGCGAGCTGGGCAAGCTCGGCGATCGCATAGGCACTCGTGTTGGCGGCCGCGCTGGCGCGCTCGAAGAGGTCATCGAGCCTCACAGCGCCGACGCTGCGCATCCGCGATCCTTGAGCGCCCGCTACGGGCTGGGCGCCTTGCCGTTCCATACCGAACTCAGTCATCGTACCAGACCATGCCGCTACCTCCTCCTCGGGTGTATCGACCCCGGATCGCCCGCAGCGGCGACGATGCTCCTCGATTGGCAAACGCTCGGCTTTTCGCCGGAAGAGCTTAACCTTCTCGAAGCAACTCCGATGCTCGTTCGTAGCGGCCGGCGTTCCTTCTACACGACGATCCTCGCGCCGGGTGGAGCCTTCCTGCGATACGATCCCGGCTGTCTTGAAGCCGTTGACCAGCGCGGCCGCATAGCCCTGGCGCTCATCGAGAACCGAATTGCCGCGGCTTCGCCCCAAGCCCATCAATGGCGCCAGGGCGACATCCTCATCATCGACAACTGGCGCGTCCTTCACGGGCGCAGTCCGTCGGACCCAGCGTCCGGCCGACGCCTCGCAAGGATTCTCATCGATGCATGAAGACGTCTTCATCGCCATAAACGGCGACGCGCTCCATGCAAAATCGAAGGTCTATATCGGCCGTGCGTTGGCCCGCAAAGGCGCCAGCGATCTCGACGAGTATCAGCTCTGGGCATCTCTCGCGCTTGAGCTGCTTGGCAAGGCCGCACTCGCCCGTCAGCACCCGAGCCTCGTGGTCGATCCGACGCACTGGCAGTCTATGTTCGTCGCCGCCGGCATCAACGTCACCACGGACGTGAAGACTATCGCAGCCAAGACCTTGTTCGAGCGCCTGGCCCACCTCGTTCCTCGCTTCGACAAGACGGTCCAGAAATTCTGCCAGGACATCGCCGAACGTCGAAACGCCGAGCTGCATTCGGCCGATCTTCCCTTCCGGACGATGCGTCTCGACGCTTGGGAGGCACGCTATTGGCATGCGTGCGACACGATCCTGTACCAGATGGGTTCATCCCTGGAGCAATGGCTCGGCGCGGCCGATGCAAAAGCGCCCCGCCAGCTTCTCAATGAAGCCACCAAGGCTCTCGCGGCCGCCGTCAAGCTGCGCGTCGAAGCCGCCCGCGAGCAATTCGAGGCGTTGAAGAAGGCAGAGCGGGAGCGCCTGACTGGCGAAGCGGAATTGCGCGAACCGCAGCACCAGGTCGGAATCTTCAAGAGCCGCTACGACGAGATCTGGGCGGAGAGCTGCCCGGCGTGCAAATGCCGAGCCTTCATGACCGGCGAGCAAACCGGCGAAGACATCAGCGAGGAGCGCGATGAGCATGCGATCTGGGAAGTCGTCGACCGCGAGTTCGTTGGTGAAGAGTTTCGCTGCCCAACATGCGACTTGACGCTGATGGGAAGCGACGAGCTCGACGCCTCTGGACTGAACTACATCCACGAGGACCAGCAAGAACGTGAAATGGAATACGAGCCAGACTACGGGAATGACTGATCGCAAATGCAGATAGACGCAACGGGGCAAGGCCTATGCCGGTTTACTTCATAGGCGAGGATGAAAACGGGTGCTCGCCGATCAAGGTCGGCGTTGCCAAGGATATTGGCCGGCGAAGGAGCGATCTGCAGACCGGCAATCCGCTCGAACTCAAACTCCTCGGCTGGATTACGTCGGCCGACGATTTCGAGACCGAGCGCGATCTGCATCGTCGCCTCGCATCCCGGCGCGGCCGCGGCGAGTGGTTCTACGTCGAGCCGGCCGACGTCTTGCCTTTCCTAATGGAAGTCGGACAGCGCGGGTTCGTCGCGAAGAACGCCGATGCCTTTGAGATCACCGGCTACGACCGCGACGCCATCCCCGAATATCTCGGTGTGTGGGAGTGGGCTGACCTCGAAATCGACGAATGCTGTCCCTTCTGCGGATGCCTATGCGGCATGCATTTTCAGGAGGCCTCTCAGATGTATTACTGCATCCAGTGCGACACGCTCACCGACTTCTCGGAACTGTCCCCGGATGACTGCGACGGGCCAGGATACTGACTGTCCTCGAGACCAACAACGAATGGGGCATAACATGAGCATGCAATGGCTGTTGGCGCGCGCACCGGGTTTCCAGGCGCTGCCCGAAGAGGACCGCGCAGCGATCTTCAACTTCACCTTCCTCTGGAGTCTGTTCGAGGCGCAGGTCATGGGCAATTTCGCGCGCGCCGATCTCATTTGCGCGAAAGCCGACGAGTGGCGCGATGCAGGCACGCTCGACGCCGACAAATATAATGGAGAGCTGGTCTATTTTCGGCAGCGCTACTTTTCGAACGGCGTGTTTACGCACCACTTCGCGCACCTCCACCTGCGTCCCGCCGATCAGCCCGACCTAGTTCGAGCGGTCGTCGACGGGACCAACAACGACCCGCGCGATCGGCTGCTGACCGTGATGATGATCGTCTGGCGCTTTCGCAACAATCTGTTCCACGGCGAGAAGTGGGCGTACCATCTCCAAGGCCAGCTCGCGAATTTCACCCACGCCAATGCCGTGTTGATGCGGCTCCTCGAAAGGCATGGGCAGTTGGCATCCTGACGGCTCTAGGTAGTCCGCCGGCTTTCTTCAGATTGGTTCACTCAAATAGATGCTGACGCTCGTCTGTCCCCGTTTTGCTAGACAATAATTGATGTCGGATTTCGGGAAGTCATAAGTGTCGATGGAACGGCCGGAATGGGCCGCAAAGGCGCCGCTTCACTATAGGCTCGGCTTCCGCTCGAACATCCGGCGTCCGCCCTGCATCAACTCCAGACGTTCAGCTCGATCAGCCCCGGATCGTGTGACCGGTTCTTGCCTCCATACCCACGCGGATGGGCCATTATACGCGTCTAATGGATTCGATAGTCGCAGCTGTCGTGGACGTGCCCGTGAATCCTTAGAGCGGGCCGTCCCGCGGCGTTGAGTTCTTCAAGATCGAACGCGTATGCGGCGTTGAGGAGGTCTCCGGTGAAGCGTGGCGGGACCGACTTTTTGTGTGGCAGGTGGTGGGTGACGACGACGGTCGCAAAGATACGGCTGCAAGCGCGGAGGCGATGAAGGCGCGCGACTGGTCGTGAATCATTGCGGCGGCCTCCGACACGAAGCGGCGCCATGGCTTCTTCTGAAGCGTGATTGCCCTGCAGTCGTTCATGCGCTCGCGGGCGTGCATCATGGCCAGGTGGCCTTCAATTCGATAGTCAGTCCAGAGCGTCGCGCCAAGGAATCAGACGCCACCGATGGTCACCATGTCCTGCTCCAGGAAATGGACGTTGGCGAATCCTTGCGCCACGCGTCGTCCATCCTCCAGGCCTTCCTGGATCGAGCCTTGTAGAACTCGTGGTTCCCGGCGACGTAGACGCAAGGCATGGCGGGTGCGATGTGATCAGCCGGCCAGCGGACGCTGTGGCGACGCCTTGGAAGTGATCGCCGGCCACGACGCAGACTTCGGCGTCGGGTATCGCGAGCGGTCCAGAAAACGGCGCCACTTCGAGCTGGACGTCGGAAAGGAACCATATCCTCACGGAACGACCTTGCTGTGGATCCGCTCGACGATGCGTTGGAGGCGGTGACCTTCGAGCGGCCTTTCGTGGAGGATCAACGCCGCCATGTACTTCACCGCCGCCTGCTGCCGGCCGACCAGAGCGCGTGCTTCCTCATATGCTCTCGCGAGCCGCTCATGGATTCGGACTGCCAGTTCCTTGTCCATGGTGAGGAGCATGGTGCGATCGGCGGTCGGCAGGTGCAGCAGCGGCAGCGCCGTCCCGAATCCCAACACCGTCTCCATGCGCAGGGCGAGTTCGTTCGCCTGTGCGAGATCGCTGAACTCGGGCCCGCCGGAATAAGCAGATACCGATCCGACCAGGACGTCCTCGGCCGCCCGACCCGCCAGCATGATGATGAGTTCGTTTGTCAGGCGCGTCTCGGTTGCCTCGTCATCATCGTCGGGAATCCACGAGACGCCGCCGCCGCGCTCGCGCGCGAGGTCCAGCGTGATCAGCTCGAGCGTGCCGGCATCGAGCTGGATCCTTGCCACGGCATGTCCGGCTTCGTGGATGGCGAGCCGGTAGAGGAGCGCGTTCGATGGCAGCGCGCATCGTCCCGTTGAGGAGTGCCGTTCCGAGCCGGCGTCCGCACTTGCCTGATCCGCTGTTGTCGAAGGATTCGTCATTGCGGCACCTGCGCTTGATCGCGAGCCGCGATCAGTCCTTCGACAAGCCGTTCCAGCTTGCGGATCGAACCACCCGGCCAGGCTTCACCGAGGGCCGCGCGCTCGGCCCCATCAAGCGGCGTCGCCCAACGCCGGTCGTGACCGGTGTCTTCATAGAGCCGCTGAAGGATCCGCTGCGCCAGCATGTCGAGGTCGTCGGGGCCGGGATCAGGAAAGCGAAGGGTCCGGCACCGGTCCCGCAGGACAGAGGGGACTGGCCCGACGCTGTTGGCCGTCATCAGCCAGACCACATTGCTCAGGTTGCAGTGGGACTCGACATAGGGGTCGTGCCAGCGCTGCGCGGTCTCGTTCTCGAGCAGCCCGATCAGGACATCGTGCGGGTTGCCGTTGTTGCGGTTGGTGCCGACTTTCTCGATCTCGTCGAGGATCATACAAGGATTGGCGATGCCGTGCCGACGGATGGACATGATCGGAATGCTGGGTTCGCCGGAGGACCAGCGCCGCGCGGTACCCCCGATCGCGCTGTCGCTGAGCCCGCCGCACGGCACGAGTTCGTAGGGCAGACCGACGACTTCGGCGAAGCGGCGGGCAAATCGCGTTTTTCCGCATCCTGGCGATCCTACCAGCAATGTCGGCCGCAGCCAGACGTGGTCGCGGCCGATCATGGTCTTCAGCAGGGCGTCGACGATGCCAGCGGCGTAGGGAAACTCCGCCACGAGTTCTTCCCGAACGAGCGAGAGGTCGGGTGGGGCCCGCATCGGAACCGGCTTGCCGATGAGGGAGGCGAATTCCTTGACGACCTTCTTTCCCTCGGACGTCGTGTCATTGCCGACCCCGGTCAAGATGACCACGCCATCGGTGCTGGGGCGTGGGGACGGAACGCTTTCATCGTCAATGTCGCTGTCGGACGCCTCGCTCCCGAGACCGAAGTCCTCATCCTTCTGCTCTGCTTTCTTGACGTCGCTCTCCGCCAAACGCTCTTCCAACTCACGCTCGACGGCACGTTGGAAGCTGCGTCGGAACTGCTGGCGAGTGCGCTGGAGCTCATGATCAGTGCGAGTGTGCGAAGCGGCGATGGCAACACCCGTGTCCTTCCATCCCGCTATGCGCACGGACAAGGCGCCCCAAGCGAGCGCATCCCAGGTCAACTCGGGAAGCCCGTCGAGGCGGCCGTCGTCGAAGACGCGCGCCGCGGCCTCGGCGGCGACCTGCGCCATGGCATCCTCGTCCCCGAGCCAGGCGCGGTAGATCCGGCAGCGCAGCCGGCAGGCAGCGACAGGAAACCGCTTTGGATTCTCGGCTTCGGCGATCACTTCCTCAAGGACCGTTACCGCCTCCAGGCAAGGGTCGACGGCGAGTTCATCGAGGCAGGCAATGATGCTCGCAGGTCCCAAGGTCGCCCGCTTCTTCGCAGCGCGGCCCATGCGGCCCGCATATTCGCGGACGTCCTCGACGAGGCGGTCCTTGAAGAAGGACATGCCACGCAAGAGTTCTTCCTCCGAAGGCAGATGCACCCCGGCCACCGCCGCTGCCAAGCGTCGCTGAAAATGCCGGTCATGGTCAATGCCGTCATCGATGTTCACGATCCAGTTCCCTGACCTAGCGCAGGCGCGGGCTGGCCGAGGCGGTACCACCTTGAATAGGTCCTGGCCCAGCCAGCTTCTTGGTCGAGGTGCCATAACTCGGACGTGCGGATGGCCCGATCCTGGCCGACGAGGACGGGATGGCCGCTCACCAGACCTTCGAGGCAAACGGACGGACGGACCGCCGGGCTCCACCAGTCGAGGGTGGGCGCTGATCCCGCGAGGAATTCCTCCGGGAGCTGGCCATGAGCGATCGCCCTCAGGTCGGCGGCGAGCGCCGACAGCCGCTCCGCCGTTTTGGCCAAAGACTCATGTTGTGGGTTGCCGTTCGTGAAGGTGACCATGGCAAGGCTCCGGGATCTCGCCGCCGGCCCGGATGCTGGGGTGCGGATGGCGATTCGCTTCGTGACGAGACCTTGCATAAGGCGTCGGAGGGGCCGGCGTCCACCGGCCAGATGAGGCGTCGCGACGCCTGGCGTCTAGGATTCGGATCGGCTACAAGTCGACCATGCAAGCATCTTTCGATCTCCTGCGCGCCGCGCGCTCTGCCCTCGACATGTCAACGACCGAGCTCTGCGAGCGCGCCGGCATCAGCAAGCGCTCGCTCGTGCGCATCGAAGCAGGAGAACCGGTCGGCCTGGAAATCAGCCTGCGCGTGCAGAAGGCGCTCATCGACGCAGGGGTCGAGTTCCTGCCGGAAACGGAATCCGGGGGGGCGGGTATTCGACTACCAAGGGGCACGGCCCGAAAGTTCGGATTTCAGATATGAAATCCGACGAATTCTTACAGCGACGTTGTCGACAGAACTCGGCACGTCCAATCCGAGGGAAGACAGCGAAAACAAGACTCGAGATGCAACAGGCAGACTGATAATTCGAGTGCGTAGGTCACCTCGTGACGCCACGCAGATCAGGAAGCAGTCTTCGTTTCCGCATCCCGTTCTCGATCTTCTGCCTCGACAATCGCGGACCACAGCTCCCAAATCTGGCCGTTAATCTGCGCCGCCAAATCACCTAGGCGTTTCGCTTCAACGTTGCCGGAATGTTGTAGGCTGCGAAAGCGGTGTTCGATGGTATCGAACTCTTCTGTAATACGCTCGTAGGTCTCCCTATTAAATGGGAATAACTCTGTCGATTGATCGACGAGACGCGAGGACTTGGACATGGGCGCGGAATCCTGCTCGAACGCAAACGTATTCGGCGACTATCGCCGGCTTCCTCCCAAAGAGAAAGGTTAAGTGCACACTACTATGCCGCACTCCAAACCTGATTGAGAATGCGCGCGGCCAGTGCTGCCTTGTCCTGTGGCAAAAATCGTCCGTAGTGTTTCGCCACCATGTCGGGCGTGTCTTGGATAGCGTAGCTTGCCTGTTCGTATGAGCCTGTCTGCTTCAGGATGTGGGTCGCCAGCACGTCGCGCACATTGTGAGGCCCATGTGGGAGCAGCCCCTTTATTACGCCACGCCCGGTGTAGGGTGAATAGCCCCTAGATTTGTGGACGCCTTCTTCCCTAATTTTGAGGCAAGGAGGCCATGATGGGGTCTGGCAATTTCACTGATGAGTTCAAGCGCGATGCGGTCGCGCAGACCACCGAGCGTGGTTATCCTGTCGCGGAGGTGTCGAAGCGGCTGGGTGTCAGCCAGCACTCGCTCTACGCGTGGCGCAGGAAGTTCTCGAAGCCATCAGGAGGCGATGGGGATCAGGCGGCAGAGATCCGACGTCTGAAGAAGGAGTTGGCGCGCGTCACCGAGGAGCGTGACATCCTAAAAAAAGCCACCGCGTATTTCGCCAAGGATGCAAAGTGAGA